>NZ_DAHVSH010000171.1:0-8178 GCF_027324685.1 Haloactinopolyspora sp. | reverse complement strand
CATCACGACCGTCCGCGAACTCGCGATGTCGCCGAAAGAACCGCTGATGAAAGAGTTCGGACCCAACACCGGGCCCTACATCCGCATGCTCGGTCGTGGTGGTGGCAGCGCCGTCGTCGACGACACGCCGTGGGTCGCACGCGCGCACGGGCGCGAGACGACCTACCAGCAGAACCTCACCACTCCGGAAGAGATCACGAACGCGATCGAGGCGCTGGCTGAGCAAGTGGTCGCCGACATCCGCCGCGAGGAACGTCCGTGCGTACGGGTGCATCTGAAGGTGCGCTTCGCGCCGTTCTTCACCGTCACCCGGGTGCGCAAGCTCCCGGAACCGACCTTCGACGCCGACGTGATAGCCCAGACGGCGCGGGACTTGCTGGCCAAGTTGGACGATGACCGCCCGATCCGGCTCCTCGGTGTCCGCGCCGAGATGACCGAGCCCGCGGCACAGCCGCCGCCCACGTCGGCCTGAACTCACCGCTCAGCTCCCACGCCTTCCGGACCTCCGGCGACGGCGTCACCCGCCGGTGGCGTCGGCACCTCGTCGCGTTCTCGGCGGACCCGGCCACCGGCGAGGACGCGGCGCAGCGTGCGCGGGTGCATGAGACGCTGCGGGCGATCGAGCATGCCGATGGTCCGGATGACCGCCGCGGCGACCTCGGGATCATGGTGGGCCACCGGCAGCAGCCGCTGCAGGTAGGTCTGGGTGAGCCGCCACGGCAGCGGCCGTGGGCCGTCGACGTCGGGGTTGGCGAGGTCGGAGCCCGTCGCGAGGTCCCACGCGTCGCGCACGACCGGCCGAGCTGCGGCGAGGAGCCGCTTGCCGACCTGCTGATTCCCGTGCCGGTCCACCACCCGGCCCAACTCGATCGCCTCGGTGATGGCCACGGTCATTCCCTGCCCGAACCGCGGGTCGAAGGAGCAGACGGCGTCACCGCTGACCGCGTACCCCTCCGGCAGGCGGCGCAGCCGGTCGTACCGGTGCCAGGAGAACGCCGGGAAGGCCATGGTGAAGGCGTCGCTGACCGGTTCGGCATCGCGGACGATCTCGTGCAGGTCGTTCACCCAGAGGCTGCCGGCGTAGTCGGTGAAGCCGGTGATGTCGGTCGGCGGTCGCTCGCCCAGCATCCCCATGAGGGTGACCAGCCACCGTCCGTCCTCGATGGCCAACGCGACGCCGCCACGGCGGCTTCCGGGCGGGATGTCCACCACGACGTTGCGGCATCCGCCCAGGTCGCCGTCGGTACGGCGGAACAGGCGCGTGGTGTAGTGCACGCCGACCATCAGGCGATCCTCGTTCGGCGGCCGGTATCCCAGATCGGCCAGCCAGCGCGGCGACGGCGAGCCTCGGCCCGTCGTGTCGACCACCAGGTCGGCCGACAGTGTGCGCGTCTCGTCCGTGACGGCCTCGGACCGCAGCCGCACCCCGGTCACCCGTGTGCGGTCGTCGGTGGTCGTCAGGTTCCGAGCGCTCCACCCGTCGACGAACTCGACCCCGCTGAGGGCACGGACCCGGTCGCGCACCACGCTCTCGATCAGTGGCCGGGTCGCTCCTACGACGCGAAGCGCATCGGTGAGATTCAGCCGATCCCCGCCCATGTAGAAGCGCCACTCCGGGGCCGCGATGATGTGCGCGCCGCGGGCCGCGAAGTCCTCGGTCACACCGGGGAGCAGCTGCTCCAGCCGGACCACCCCGCCGGGCACGAGCAAGTGGATGTGCCGGTCCTGCGGCACACCTCGCCGCCGGTCCGGCTGATCGGGCAGGACGTCTCGATCGACCAGCGTCACCCGGTCGAACCGTTCAGCCAGCGCAGCAGCGTGAACGAGCCCGGCCATGCTGGCGCCGAGCACGACGGCATGGGATCGATGCGTTGTCATGGCGCTCCTCACGTCAGCGGTGTTCGCTCACGCTACGAACGGGGCGCCGAGCCTCGCGTCGGCAGAACGATGCAACTCACGACGCAACGCGGCTACACCATCGTGTGTACGGCGTCAGACGAGGTCGTGCTCGTAGGCGAAAGCCGTGAGTGCGGAGCGGTTGGGCAGGTCGAGCTTGGTGAACACGTTGTGCAGGTGTCTTGCCACCGTCTTCTCGCTGATGACCAGCTCCGCAGCGACCTCCCGGTTGGTGCGCCCGCCCACCACGAGCCGAACCACCTCGAGCTCGCGGGCGGTCAGTCCGCTCGGCGGGTGGGCCGCTGGTGCGTCGAGACGCTGGAGGTCGGGCGTGGCGCCGACCTCGTCGAAGACCTTCGCCGCTGCTCGGTGTTCGAGTGCCGCGGTGTCGTCGTCACCGAGTTCGCGCAGCGCCCGTGCGATGAGCACCCGCGTGCGGGCCACTTCGTAGGGCGCCTGTAGCTCGAGCCAGCCCGAGCGAGCTTCTTCCAGGGCGCGCACGGCGGCGCCCGGTTGATCGTCGGCGAGCAGCACCGCTCCCCGGGCCTGGGCGGTCACCGCCTGGACCAACGGCGTACCGAGTGACTCGGCCAGCTCCGTGAGCTCAGTGGTGGCGGCCCAGGCGGCCGGCGTATCGCCGACGGCGAGCATCACCTCGACGCATGCGCCCAACAGGTGCGCCCGGGGACGGGGATCACGGGCCTCGTCACTCACCCGCGGGTACGGGTCGCTCGTCTGGTCGATGATGCGGTGGACGGCTGCGGCGGCGGCCTGTGTTCGCCCTTGATCCAGCCACAGCAGCGCCAGGCCCGGGTGCGGGTCGTGACCCAAGGCGGCCGCTTGCTCGAACGCGGATTCGGCGGCTGCGTACTCACCTTGCAGACGATGCAATTCAGCACGCTGGTAGTACGCCATGGCCGCTGCTGGGTCCGGGGGTATGGACAGCCGCTCGCATGCTTGGTCGGCTTCGGCGACGGCCTCGGCCCAGTCGCCCCGCAGCCGGGCCAGCTCCGAGCGATGCACCAGGCATTGGCCGCGGAACGGCACGAGCCCCGGCTGGTCGGCGCACCACTCGGTCAGCGAGGCCGTCCATTCCTGGGCCCGGCGCACGTCGAAGACCTGTTGGCAGGCCAGGATCACCCCGCAATAGACGATGCCTGGCGTGATCGGCGAGACCCGTGCGGCATCGACGCCGGCCATGACCTCGTCGAGCAGCTGCATCCCGGGTTGTTCGGCGCCCATCCGGAGCAACGCCTGAGCCTGCCCCAGTCGGGCGAGAGCGACGAGGTCCGGTTCATCGAAGCGATCGCCGATGGCAGCGGCCTGGTCGAATGCGGCGTGCGCGGCTTCGGCGTCGCCGACGTCCAGCGCCCGCAGCGCCGCCGGAAGCAGCACGTAGCCGCGTTCAGCGCAGTCACGCGGGGCGCGCTCATGGACGAGACGCTGCGCCCGCGCGATCCATCCGCTGCCCCGAGCCTCGGCACCCCTCGCGGTGATCAGCACCATGCCCAGCCAGAACGCACACCTGGCGGCCGCCTGCACCGCTCCGGCCTCGTCGAACGCCTGATACGCGCGGGCCCAGCGGTCCTCGGCGACGTCGTCTCTGCCGGTGAGAAACGCGCTGACCGCGAGGCGCTGGAGGTCGTCGGGACCCAGCGAGCCGGCTTCATCGGCGGCAACCAGCCGGGCATACGCCTCGTCCCAGGCCCGGCGATCGAACGCCGCGTGCGCCTGCTCGAGTTCGCGCGACCCGTCGGTCACGGCGCCTGCCTCCGTCCAGGATCGGGGCACGGATGGCAGCGATCACCGCGATGGTGCACGGTTCATCGTGCCCTGTGAGCTCACTCTAAAGTCACGCGTCGGCCAGGCGATAGACCGAGACGTGCGACCCGGACTCCGCGGTGAACGCCGTCCCCGTCCAGTCGGCGTCCCTGGACTCCAACTCCATTCCGGCGAGTTGGGCCATCAGGTCGAGCTCGGCAGGCCAGATGTAACGGTGCGGGCTGCGGGACACCTCCGCCTCTCGACCGGCACCGAAGCGGAAGTGATGCGAGACGAGGTGCTGGTTCACCACGTCGTACACATCCAGGCCGATGTAGCCCGGCTCCTGCCGGAACACGGTGGCCCCCTGACCCGGCGGCAACGTCCGCAGGTCGGGCACGCCCAATTCGATGACGAACCGACCCCCGGGCCGCAGGTGACGGGCCGCGTTGCGGAAGCAGGCGACCTGCTCGGCCTGGGTCAGCAGGTTCGAGATCGTGTTGAACACCAGATACACGAGGCTGAACTCACCGGGGGCGGTCGCCGTAGCCATGTCGCCGACCACCACCGGGATCGTCGACTCGTCCACTTTGGTACGAAGTTGATCGATCATCGGCTGGGACAGCTCGATTCCGGTGACCGGCACTCCGCGCTCGGCCAGCGGAACCGCTACCCGACCGGTGCCGATGGCGAATTCGAGCGCCCGCCCGTCGTCGGCCAACTCGGCCAGCCGCTGCGCGGTCGCTTCCAGCACCTCGGGTGCGAACATCCCGACCCCGGGTGTGTCGTACGTTCGCGCCGCCTCGGCGTCCCAGATCTCGTCCTGTCTCATCGCGTCGACCCTGCCAGCAGGCGGCGCGGCGCGTCGAACCGTTTTCTGCCGGGTATGACCCCGGGGGTTCAGGGACGGCTCACCTCGACACGGAGGATGCGGTCGTCACCCTCGCGGGGGTCGGTGCCGCCCCAGGTGGCGCGATCGGTATTGGACGTGACCAGCCACAGCGACCCGTCCGGTGCGAGCCCGACCGTCCGGATGCGGCCGAAATCACCGACGAAGTGATCGATCGGGTCGGCTGTAGCGACGCCGTCCTCGACCGGCAGTTGCCAGAGCCGCTGACCGCCGAGAGAGATGAGTCGTCGGTGGCGGCGTTCTCCGGCTCGAACGCATCCCCCGTGCCGATCCAGAGGTGGCCGTCCGGCATCCCGCCACCGACCGGACGGAAGGCTGCTCATCAGGCGGCCCCACCGTTGACGTAGATCACCTGTCCGTTCACCCAGCGGGCGGGCCCTGCGAGGAAAGCGACCGTCTCGGCGACATCGGCCGGGGTCCCCAACCGCTCCATCGGGTTCGCTGCGGCGATCTGGTCGATCGCTTCCTGGGTCTTGCCCTCGAAGAACAGCGGCGTGGCCGTCGGGCCGGGCGCGACGGCGTTGACGGTGATGTCACGCCCGCGCAGTTCTCGCGCGAGAATCAGGGTCAGGGACTCGACGGCGCCCTTGGAGGCCGCATATGCGCCGTACGTCGGGATCTGCAGGCGGGTCACCGACGTGGAGAAGTTGATGATCGCACCACCACTGCGCACCCGTTGAGCAGCCAGTTGATCGACGACGAACGTGCCGCGCACGTTGGTGCGCTGGACGCTGTCGAACGTCTCCAGATCCATGCGGGCGATCGGTGCCAGCGGCATGACCCCAGCGGTGTGGACGACGACGTCGACACCGCCGAACGTGCGCTCCGCGGCGTCGAACATCGCTTCCATCGCCACTTCGTCCGCTACGTCGCCGGCGACGGCGATGGCTCGGCCGCCGGCCTGTTCCACAGCGCTCACCGTCTCTTCGGCGCGATCCTTTCGGCCTGCGTAATGCACGACGACGGCGAAGCCGTCGGCGGCCAGCCGCTCGACCGCGGCCCGGCCGATGCCGCCGGACCCGCCTGTGACGATCGCGACGCGGTCTGTGTTGGTCATGATTCGACCCTCGCTAAGATATGGACTGAATGTACATTTAGACTGTACGCCTAAATAGACAGGTCGTCCATATCTAGGGGTGCGGAATGTCCGAGAGCACGGGTACTCGACGGGGACGCGGCCGTCGCCCAGCCGCTGAAGTCCGCGCGGCCGTGCTGGCCGCGGCAGGGCGCATCCTGCTCCGAGATGGCCTACCAGCAGTGACGTTCGACCGCGTCGCCGCCGAAGCAGGGTCCAGCAAGATGACGCTCTACAAGTGGTGGCCGTCCCCGGGCGCACTCGCCGCCGAGGCGTACTTCACCCAGAGCGAACCGATCCTGGACTTCGCCGATACCGGCGATGTGCGCCGCGATCTGATCACCCAGTTGCATGCCTTTGTGCGGTGGCTGAACGACGAGGGCGCCAAGCAGCCGGTGTCCGAGCTCATCGGCGCGGCGCAGATGGATCCGAACCTCGCCGAGGCGTGGTCGACGAGCTATGCGTTGCCCCGACGCGAACTCGCCCGGCAACGCCTCCGCATCGCGCAGCAACACGGTGAGCTACGCGAGGACGCCGACCTCGACATCATCGTCGACCAACTGTGGGGCGCCTGCTACCACCGACTGCTCGTGCTCAAAGTGCCCTTCGACGACTCGATCGTCGAGCGGCTGGTCGATCAAGCGCTCTACGGAGCAGCACCGCGCGACGAGTGATGGCGCGCCGGGGTCAGCTCAGCAACACCTCGGCCTTGGGTGTGCGCACATAGGCGACGGTGCGCCCTTGCCGGTGCCGGGCGAGCAGACCGGAGCGGACCAAGCGGTCGAGGTGGGTGCTGATACCGCCCGCGGCCAGCCCCGTGGCTCGCGCCAGCTCCATCGTCGTCCGGGGATCCTCGGTCAGGGCGAGAAGCTGTGCCCGGGTGTGCCCGAGGACGGCCGCGAGATCACTTCCGTCCTCGTGACCGGCCTGCTCCCACAACGCTCCCACCCCTCGCGTGGGATACCGCAGGACCGGCTGCCACGGATCGGTCGCCTTGACATAAACGTGCGGCCAGGCGAACACCGACGGGACCAGGACGAGACCCCGTCCGCTGAGCGTGTGGGTGACCTCGCTCGTCGGCTTCTCGATGAGCAGGCGTCCGTCCATGGACCAGCTGACCGCTGGATCGAGGTCACCGAAGAGCGCGGCCGGCCCGGCGTTGGCGAGCTTGCGTCCCCGGTGAACCACGTCACCCTCCAGCAGTGCCACCATCCGTGGCCAGTGCGCCGCCAAGGCCGTCGCCCAATAACGGTGCATCTGCTCCCGCAGCAGCGCCGGTACTCGGTCCGGCTCACGCACGAGGGCCTGGACCGCGGCCGGCGGCTGAGGGCCGCTCAGGTGCTGGATCTCGGTGATGATGACAGCCGGATCGACCGCCAGGATCGCGTCGATCTCCTGCTCGGGATCGCCCGGCGTGCCCTGCGGTGTCGCGGCGAGGAAACCCGGCAGCGGGCCGGTACCGCGCGTGAGTGCGACCAAGGCTTGCAGGTCAGGATCGGCCAGGACCTCTGCGCGGTGCCGTCGCACCCAGGGCACATGCGCCGCATGAGCACCGGGCGCTGCCAAGACCCGAAGGCTGATAGCCAGTTCCCAACTCGGTGAGATCGCGAAGCGCACGTTCGCCAGGTCACTCATCGCCAGCTCGATGGTGATCACGAGAATTCACTCTAGAGTGAATGGTCGGTTTTGACGCTGCCGCGCGGTCCACCATCGTGGAGATGAACGCACTTTGGCTCCGAGGCGCCCACCCATCGCCGATGATCACAGGAGATGTCATGACCATTCCATCCGTGGCCCTCAACGACGGCAACACCCTGCCCGCCGTCGGCTTCGGGACCGTCTCTCTGCGTGGGGAAGACGGCATCACCGCCATGGTGAATGCCCTGGAGGCCGGCTACCGCCTGCTCGACACGGCCGTGAACTACGAGAACGAGGTCGAGGTCGGTGAGGCGGTCCGCAGGTCCGGACTGTCCCGGAACGAGGTGCAGATCGCGACGAAGGTTCCCGGGCGCCACCATCAGTACGACCTGTGCATCCGCTCCGTGGAAGATTCGCTGAAGCGACTGCGCAGCAACTACGTCGACCTCGTGCACATCCACTGGCCCAACCCCAGCGTCGGGCTGTACGTCGAGGCCTGGCGCGCTCTCGTCGACCTGCGCGAGCGCGGGCTCATCCGATCGGTCGGGGTCAGCAACTTCACCGAGCAGCACCTGGCCGCGGTGATCGATGACAGCGGCGTCACCCCGGCGGTGAATCAGATCGAGATGCACCCATTGTTTCCGCAGGAGGAGATGCGTGCGGTGCACCGCCGCCTAGGCGTCGTCACCGAGGCGTGGAGCCCGTTGGCCAAACGCAACGCCCCGTACGACGCGGAACCGATCACTGCCGCGGCACGTGCACACGACGTCACCCCGGCCCAGGTCATCCTCCGCTGGCATCTGCAGTTGGGATCACTGCCCATCCCGAAGTCGTCCAACCCCGAGCGGCAACGCACCAACCTCGATCTGTTCTCGTTCGAGCTCACCGCGGACGAGGT
>NZ_DAHVSH010000166.1:0-78841 GCF_027324685.1 Haloactinopolyspora sp. | reverse complement strand
GGACGGCACCACCATCGAGCGGATCGCACAAGCTGCCGGAGTGAACAAAGAGCGCGTCTATGCCTACTTCGGCGGCAAGGACGAGTTGTTCGCGCGGGTGCTGCGCGAGGAACTCGCGAAGGTCGCCCGCGACGTGCCGGTGAAGTCGTTCGCCAGCGAAGACGTGGGCGACTATGCCGGCCGCGTCTACGACTACCACCGCGAACACCCCGAACTCGGCCGCCTCATGCGGTGGGAAGGGCTCATGTTCAGCACCGAGGTGCCGGACGAGGCAGAGCGGCGGGAATATTACGGATACAAGGTCACGGCGATGGCCGATGGTCAGGCCAACGGCAACGTCACCTCGGATATCGACGCCGACCACCTGATGTTCCTGGTGCTCTCGCTGGCAGGTTGGTGGTCGGCGGTGCCACAGGTCGCTCGCATGATCACCGCAGCCGAGAGCGACGCCGAACACGCCCGCCGCCGGGCTTCCGTCGTCGCTGCCGCGAGGCGTTTGGCCGCCGCGCCCTGACGATCACCGCTTTCCACCGCCCGCGAGGCGGGCCTCAGCGCACGACCGTACGAAACAGATGGACGATCATGCCCGCGAACGTCACCAACCACGCCGCGAGCGCTACCCACAACGCTGCGGCGCCGATGGTTTCGACGAACGGCAGGGCTCGCGCTCGGCCCAGGTAGATGCCGGCCACGGCGTACATCCCCAGCGGGAAGATGATGCTCCACAAGGTCGCCTCGTAGGTCAGCGGCACCCGCCGCCGGACATGGCGCCACCATCCGGCGGCCACCAACACCGGAACGAGCCAGGTCGCGAAGGCCCAGAACGTCACCGACAGCCCGCCGACCAGCCCGCGTGTGGCATTCACCATCGGCGCGTCGCTCATCTCGATGATGCGTGCACCCGCGACCACCGTGATGGCACTGGCGCCCATGGCCACCCAGTACGGCGGATTCAGATCCTCTGGACGCAGCTCGTAGACCATCAGCCGGGCCGAGACGAAGATCCCCGCGGCCGCGTAGAGGATGATGCCGACCGACCACGAAACCACCGCTACGACCGCCAGTTGATCCCTGGCGGCGTCGAACACCGGCTCGATCGACGCCGCGGAGACCGCCACGGACTGGCTGGCCACCACCCAGATGAACCACGTGCCGTTCGCGTTGATGATGACCGGGCGCTCGTCGTTGCCCAGTACGGCGGTCCACGGGATCACGTACCCCAGCACCAGCCAGGCCAATCCGCCGACGGCGAGCAGGCCGGCGGTGACGGCGTGCAGTCCTTCCATCTCCAGGCGGGTACCCAGCACGTTTGTACCGGCGATGAACGTGAAGAACCCGAACGCCCGGCCGGGGTGCATGAAGTCGGCGACGAGCTCGGCCCGGTAGGCCAGCGCGCGCCAGGCCGTGAGGACGAGGAGCACCGCGAACGCGACGACGCCGACGACGAGAAGCCCCATCGACACGGCGACGTGCCCTTGCAGGTGGAACCCGAGCGATACGATGCCGCAGGCCATCACCAGGGCGAAGTAGCCAGGCGTCAAACCCCGCACCGCGGTTCGCACCCGGTCGGCGGTCCCCATCCTGCACCGTCTCCCCACGACGTGGCGACTGCCCGGTCGCCCGCACGGGCCACTGGCCCCTCAGGCTACGCGACCGAGGCGGCGCCTTGCCCCGTACGCGCAGCTGGTGCAAACTGAATGAACGTGTTCGATGAACACGTTCACTGAATGCGTTCGTTCGATGGGGCAGATTGATGACCACCAGAGCCGAGCTACGGCAGATCACGCATGACAAGGTCACCACAGCCGCCGAGCAGCTCTTCCGCGAGCGCGGCTTCACGGCGACGACGGTCAGAGACATTGCCGCTGCGGCCGGCGTGAGTGTCGGCTCGGTCATGGCCATCGGCGACAAGCGGGCCTTGCTGGTCTCGCTGTTCGACCGCGCGATCGCCGACGTTCATCGCCGCCGCTCCAGCTCGAACGCGCCGCCTCCCACCGGTGGCAACGTGGTCGACCACGTCGTGGAGCTCATCTCACCGTTTCTCGACGTGTTCGCCGCCGACGTCGAACTCGCGCGCGAATACGGGGCCGTACTCATGAGCGGCAACCACGGCTCCACGGTCTTCCATGGACTGGGCGAGATGTTGGTACGCGACATCGAGACGATCCTGCGCGCCGACGGCATGAACGAAGCAGACACACCGAGGGCTGCCCGAACGATCTACATGTCGTACCTCGGGGCGATCTTCGCCTGGGCCGCGAGCGGCACACCGGATGCATCCGAGTCACTGGAGACCTTCCGATCGATCGTGTCGTTCACCACACAACCGAGAGGTGACTGAATGGACTTCATCGAGCTTCTGCCGAACCACTGGTGGCTGCCGGTGATCCTCGCAGCCGCCCTGCTCGCCGACGTGGCCGTGTCGATCCGGCCGCTGAGCTTCGTCCGGGACTGCCTCAACGGCGTGAACTTCCCCGAGGATTGGTGGTGGACGCTCATCGTGATCAAGTCGCTGGCAGCGGCGGGGCTGATCGTTGGCGCCTGGGCCGACGGGATCGCGGTCGCAGCGAACGTGGGCGTCATCGCCTACTTCCTGGCCGCGGCAGCAGCGCACGTCCGGGCCCGGTTTCTCGGGCGGGCGTTCTGGCTCAACTGTCTCGGCATGCTCACGCTCTCCGTCGGCGTGTTCGTCTTGTCGTTCATCGTGTGAGCGGTTCCCCCGGCCTCAGGCACTGGCACGCTCCTCCGGCGGCGGCGCGGCGGCGGCGATCGCCGCCATGACCGCCCGGGGGTCTTCGGCGTAGAAGCGCACCACTCGGCAGCGCTCGACGCGACCCAGCGGGCGCACGATCGCGACCGGCTCGGTGAGCTCGACGGTCACTGACGTCTCCCCCGACACCGCCAGATTGGCCGCGCCGCCATCGTCCACCGTGAGCAAGCTGCCGTCGGGATGGCGCCGTTCGCGACGCACCGTGGCGATCAGCTCTTCGGGGATCCGGATGTCGATCAGCGCGCCGTACCGCACCCGCAGCGAGCCGTCGGCCTCGATGACGTGCGGACGCACCACGCACGACGCGTGGAGGGCCAGGACGAACCAGATGCCCCACAGGCCGAGGCCCAAGGCGATCAGATGCACCAGGGGCCACGGGATGATCAGCGCCAGCACCACGGTCTCGACGACCGAGGCGAACAGGAAACCGAACATGATGACCGCTTGGCCGCGGGCATAACCGGCAGCGGTGTCGCCGGCCCGAACGCCATGCGGGCCTCGTCTTGCCATCCAGCGCAGCAGGCTGGCCCACAGGGCGAACTCGTGGCGGACGAGGCGGCGCAGCCACACCGGAACCACCCGCACGACCACAGCGCTCCCCCGGCTCATCGGATCCGCTCCTGCAACGTACGGATCACCCGGCGGACCACCTCGCGCTGTGCAGGTGGGAAGTCGGCGAGAAAGGCGGCAACGAATCCGTCCGGGTCGCTCTCCGCGGCGTCCATGTCGAAGTCCGCGTCGATCATCGACCCGGCGACGTCCTCGGGAATGAGCGCCAGGATGGCTTGAACGACGTCGTCGATACGCAGATCGTCCACGTTCGCATCGGCGAGCTCGTCCATCTGGGCATAGACCTCGTAGACCCGGCGCATCGACGCCGGATCGGAGCCCACGACGCGCTGCATGTTCGCCAGCCACGCCTTGTTGCTCGCTGACGTCGATCCGTCCAGCAGTGCGAACAGCTCGCGCTCCTTGGCGGCCATCGCCGGCTCCGGGCCGGGCAGCTCCGCAGACGCCTGCGCCATCTGGGTGAACAGCGCCGCGACTTCTGGCGAGACGGGTCCCTCGACCGGTAATCCGTCGTCGCATTTCGCCTGCTTCAACAGTTCGGCCAATCGAACCCGCTGCTGCCAGATGGCTGCCTCCTGGCGGGCCAGGTCGGCGTCGAGCTCGCTGAGAACCTCGTAGAGGTCCTTTCCGGCGTCGTCGGCCAGAACGTCTGCGACCTCGTCCAGACTCAGACCGAGTTCGGTGAGCTTGCGTATTCTGGTGAGCTCCACCGCGTCGCGCAGCGTGTAGTCGCGGTAGCCGTTGCCGTGCCGTGCGGGTTCGGGCAGCAGGCCGATGCGGTGGTAGTGCCGGACGGTGCGGGTGGTCACCCCGGCGAGGGCGGCGAGTTCTCCGATGCGCATGACACCATCAAAAACCTTGACGTTGCGTCAAGGTCAAGCCAACCTAGCCCGCCAACGACAAAGACCGGCCCCAGCTTCGTTGCTGGGGCCGGTCCGTGTCGGCACCTGCCGGGTGTTCACGGCTGAACCGCGGTCAGGACGACTTGATGGCCGACACCTCGAACTCGAGCGTCACCTTCTCGCTGACGAGCACACCACCGGTCTCCAGCGGCGCGTTCCACTGGACGTTGAAGTCCTTGCGGTTGATCGTGACCGAGCCTTCGAAGCCCACCCGGACGTTGCCGAACGGGTCGGTCGCCACGCCTTCATAGGTGAAGTCGATGCTGATCGGCTTGGTGACGTCCTTGATGGTCAGGTCACCGGTGAGCCGGTAGGTCGTCTCGTCCAGCTGCTCGACGCCGGTGGAGACGAAGGTGATCTCCGGATACTTCTCGACGTCCAGGAAGTCGTTGGTGCGCAGGTGTTCGTCACGCTGCTCGTTGCGCGTGTCGATGCTGGCGGTCTTGATGCGTACCGACGCCGTGGACTTCGTCGGGTCCTCACCGTCGAGATACAGGTCGCCTTCGAAGTCGTTGAAGCCACCACGAACCTTGGTGACCATCGCGTGCCGGGCGACGAACCCGATCCGCGTGTGCGCGGGGTCGAGGGTGTAGTTGCCGGTCAGCTGGCGCAAGTCTGTTGCGGTCGTCATACCTGAGTCCTCCGTTGATGTCGTCGGTATAGTTGACACGTCACAGACTAACGCGCATTTGGATGACGTGTCAACTATCTCGTAGACTGTCAGCATGACGAAGACCCGATGGCTCACCACCGACGAGCAACGGGCGTGGCGCAACTACCTGCGGATGAACAGGGTGCTCGAAAGTGCGCTCGCACGGCAGCTCCAATCGGACTCTCAGCTGTCGCTGCCGGACTTCGAGGTCCTGGTGCGATTGACCGATGTCGAGAACGGCAGGCTGCGTGTGTCCGCCCTGGCCGATGCGCTGCAGTGGGAGAAAAGCCGGTTGTCCCACCAGATCGCTCGGATGGCCCGGCGCGGGCTCGTCGCGCGCGAGGAGTGCGCCGAGGACGGACGCGGCGCCTTCGTCGCCCTCACCCCGACCGGACGGAAAGCCATCGAGTCGGCTGCACCCGCGCACGTCGAGACGGTGCGCCGGCTCTTTTTCGACATCTTGACCGATGACGACATCGCGACGATGAACGCGGTGTCCAGTCGGGTGCTGCAGCGGCTGGAGGACCACGCGGCGATCCGGTGACAGCTCAGATCGTCGGCACCGCCGTCAGGGCCATGACGACGGCCGTGGCCACCAAGACGATCCACGCTGGGCGGAACGACGCGTCGGCACCCGCGCGGCGCCTGCGCCAGGCCCGACCGCCCGCCCACGCCGCCGCCGTCAGTCCAGCGACACCCACCACGATGCGGATGACGTTGCCCATGGCAGCAGATGGGCCTCAGGAATCCGCCGGCGGCCTGCGTCGAGCGCCGTGACTGCGCTCCCACATGGACAACTGCTTCTCCAGCCCCTTCATGATCTCGAACACCTGACTCGGTGGCACCCGCACGCGTGTGACCACCCGGGTAGGGACCTTGACCACGCGACTGCCGTCATCGTTCACCGTCGGCTTGGGCGGACGTTTGAGCACCGCGAAGTCGAGCACGAACGAATCAGCCGTATGCCAGATGGAGGCGAAGTCGGCGTAGGTTCCCGCCTCCACTTCGGTGGGGATGTCGATGTCGTACTCGCGCCGCTCGGGCTGGTTGGCCATGGTTCAACAGTGCCACAACGCACCGACACCCTCGGCGGACGCCCACGCTGCCCGGGCCGCCCGGGCGGGAGCGCCCGAACCGATCAGACACCTGTCGCGACTGGCCGGCGTCGCTCAGAATGGTGTTATCGACTATGTCGGCTTGGCCCGACGCGGGGAACAAGATCGGGCGTGATGACGGTGGAGGAGGCCTCAGCATGAGGAAGAGCACGAGGTGGCTAGTGGTCGGCGGCGCGTCCGCCCTGATCGTGGCTGCGTGCACGCCGGCTGGTGACGACGGTGGCGGCGAAACCGCCGGTGGTGAGCTGGTCTGGGCCATCGGCGGGGCGGAGGCGCAACCCGGCGGGGTCCACCAACAAGTCGCCGAGTTGTGGAACGAGGAGAATCCCGAGACGCCCATCCGGATCGAGCTGCTCCCCGAGGCCGCGGACCAGCAACGCGAGCAGCAGGCGTTGGAGCTGCAGTCAGAGGGCAGCGGCTTCGACGTGCTCGGCATGGACGTCATCTGGACCGGCGAGTACGCCGAGAACGGCTGGCTGGAGAGCCTCGAGGACGTCCGCGACGAGATCGAGGAAGCCTCCATCCCGGGAGCTTTCGAGTCCGCCACCTGGGGTGGTGAGCTTTGGGCGGCGCCGTACAACACCAACGCCGGCCTGCTCTACTACCGCAGCGACCTGGTCGACACGCCGCCCACCACCTGGGACCAGCTGTGTCAGACGGCGACGCAAGGCAGCGGCGAGATCGGCGGGTTCATCGGCCAGGGCGCACAGTACGAAGGTTTCGTCGTCAACTGGCTGGAGTATTACTGGAGCGCCGGCGGCGAACTGTTCAACGACGATCAGAGCGAGGTGCTGTTCGACACCGACATCGCCGCACGGGCGACGCAGTTCATGGCCGACGCGATCAGCGACGGCTGTTATGCGCCAGGCTTCAACACCGCGCAGGAGGAAGAGGCGCGCAACGAGTTCCAACAGGGCAACGCCATGTTCATGCGGAACTGGCCGTACGTCTACTCGCTGATCGAGCAGGACACCGCCAGCCCGGCAAACGGCAACTTCGACATCGCGCCGCTGCCGACCTTCGATGGTGACGGCACCATCTCCGCGCTCGGCGGGTTCAACAACGCCGTGAGCGCGTTCTCAGACAACATCGACGCTGCGAAAGACTTCGTCACCTGGGCGGCGACGAACGAGGAGGCTCAGTCGATGCTGGCCACCGAGGGCTCAGTACCGCCGACCATGGCCTCCGTCTACGATCAGCTGGCCGACGATCCCGTCATGAGCCTGCTCGGTGAGATCCTGCCCGACGCCAAGCCGCGACCGCCAGCACCGTCGTGGAACGAGATCAGTGTCGAGATGCAACGCGCGTTGTTCCCCGCGGTCAACGGGCAGACCGACATCCAAGAGGCGGTCGAGCAGGTGCGCTCCGCCCTCGAAGGCGCCGTCGAATGAGGCGGACCCGATGACGCGGGTGCGACCGGCCACGGCGGACGAAACGCGGTCGGACGTCGCGCCACCGCGGCGGCGCGGCTCGGGGCTGTCCGAGCGCGCTCTGGCGCGGGTGTTCGTCGCGCCGTCGCTGATCCTGATGGCGTTGGTGGCGCTGTTTCCGGTGCTGTATGCCGTCGTACTCAGCCTGTTCGAGTACACCCGGCGTGAGCGCCAGGGATTCGCGGGGCTCGGCAACTACGTCGCGGCACTGAGCGACGATCGGTTCTGGTCGGCGCTGTGGTTCACGATCGTGTTCACGGTGACGTCGGTGGCCGCCGAGTTCGTCATCGGCCTCGGGTTCGCGCTGTTGATGAACCAGACCTTCCGTGGCCGCGGCATCACGCGCGCGGCCATTCTCATTCCCTGGGTGATCCCGACGGTGATCGCGGCGCAGATGTGGTTCTTCATGTTCAACGTGACGCCCGGGTTCATCAACAGCGTGTTCGGCCTGGGCGACTTCAACTGGCTGGGGCAGCCGGGGTGGGCGACGTTCGCGATCGTCTTCGCCGACGTGTGGAAGACGGCACCGTTCGTGGCGCTGCTCCTGCTCGCCGGGTTACAGACGATTCCCGTCGAGATCACCGAGAGCGCCATGGTCGACGGCGCGGGGCGATGGCAGCGCCTGTGGTACATCACGTTGCCGCTGCTGAGACCGGCGATCCTCGTCGCGTTGCTCTTCCGCACCGTCGACGCGCTACGGGTGTACGACCTCGTCGCGGTGATGACCGGCGGCGCGTTCGACACCGAGTCGTTGTCGGTGCTGGTGCAGCAGTACGTTGTCCGCACACCTGACCCCGGCTACGGCTCGGCGCTGTCGACGCTGACGTTCATCCTGATCCTGGGCATCGGGCTGGTATTCGTCCGGGCGCTGGGCCGCGACATCGCGATCGGCCGGACCGAGGGGGCCCGATGAGCGACACGACCACCACCATGACCAGGAAGGCGTCCGTGCCCGTGCCCCGGCCCGTCGGTCGCCGACGTCTGTGGGTGAAGGCCGCAACACTGCTGGTGATCTTGTCCTGGTGCCTGTTTCCTTTCCTGTGGCTGGTCATGACCAGCCTCAAGCTCGGCGACCGGGCCCTGAACAGCCCCGACCTCTTCCAAGGGCCATTCGGGCTGGCCAACTACCGCAACGTGTTCGAGCAGGACTTCCACCTCAATCTGCGCAACTCGCTGGCGGTCGCGACGATGACCACGCTGATCTGCATCACCGTCGGCTCGCTGGCGGCGTATGCGCTGGCAAGGCTGCCGTTGAAGCGGCGCCTGATCCTACTGACCGGTGTGCTCGCGGTCTCGCTGTTTCCCCCGGTGGCGCTGGTCCCGCCGCTGTACGAGGTGTGGCGCTCGATCGGCCTGCTGAACAAGTGGGAAGGCCTGTATCTGCCCTACACGGCCTTTGAGTTGCCACTGACCATCTTCATCCTCACGACGTTCTACGCGGCGATCCCGAAGGAGCTGGAAGAGGCGGCGAAGGTGGATGGCGCAACCCCGTTCCAGGCGTTCTACAAGGTGGTGTTCCCGCTCGCCGCGCCCGGCGTGTTCGCTGCCGGAATCATCATCTTCGTCGCCGCCTGGAACGAGTTCCTGCTAGCCAGCACGTTCGCCCCCCGGAACCCGGAGATCGCGCAGACGGTTCCGGTGGCGATCGCCGCGTTCACCGGCCAGGTGGAGTTCCAGCGGCCAATCGGCACCATCACGGCGGCCTGCGTAGTCGTCGTGATCCCGATGGTGGTGGTAGCGCTACTGTTCCAGCGCCGTATCGTTGCGGGGCTGACCGCGGGCAGCGTGAAGGGCTGAGCGCGGCCGGCGAGAGCGCGATGCCCTCCGCCGTGAGTCGCCGCCAGCGGCGGGTCGCCACTGGTCCGCGCTCGATTTCAGCTTCACCTCGCGCGAGTGGTAATCTTCAGCGTCGTTGCGCCATTAGCTCAATTGGCAGAGCAGCTGACTCTTAATCAGCGGGTTCGGGGTTCGAGTCCCTGATGGCGCACCACACCCTACGTGGAGTACGTCCCACCTCCGGTCGAGTTCACGGTGGTGCATGCGGTCCGACTGGTGCGCGCGGTAGCGGGTTCGCCCTCCGCGCAGGCACCCTTTCGCTGGCCGGACACGGAGTCACTTCTGGCCCTCTGGCGTTCACGTGGCCCCCGCGACACCGCCCACTGGCAAGCTTCTTACCTGGGATTTCATCGAAAGCGCTTTTGCCTGCTCAACCGCTCTGAGTATCGTGCGCACCGCGGGGGGCGGTCTGTAGCGGCTTCGCCCGAAATTCGCCAGATCTCCCCCGGGAACCAGAAGGGATCTCGGTCCAATCAGCACGAATAGGCAAGGAAACTCGCCCGGGCGGTGGCGCGGCACTCGAGCCGGCGCCCGTCCGCGGTCCGCCGATGCCGCACGCCGGCACAGCAGCTGGTTCCTGTCCAAGTTGCGCCGCTACCCGGGCATCGTCGTGTGCGCGTTGGCCGGCACCGCCGGCGTCACCCTCGGCAACGTCCTCGTCCCCAGCCTCGATCACGCACTGGGTATCACCGACATCACGACGCCGGAGCAGATCGTCGCGGGTTCGCCCGGTGCCACGCCGCTGGTCTCGCCGACCGACGAGTCCGACGCCGACGGCGGAGACGACCGCGTCCCGGCGGACTCGCTCGACGACGACGCGTCTGACTCCGACCCATCAGATCACGACACCGATTCCGCCGGCGCAGGCGGCGGCTCGAGCGCCGACGCCCCGGGAACCTCCGGCGAGACCGGTCGCGACACCGACCCGTCAGCCGAGGACGATGCCGACACCGATTCCGGCACCGATGACTCCTCGAGCCCGCCCGATGACGACGGCACCACCGACCGCGACGACGCGCCGGACGGGGACGCACCGGGCAGCGACGCCGGTACCTCGCCGTCGACGCCGGCGACCGACCCGGACACCCCCAACGACCTTCCGACCAGCTACCCCGACCCGAAGGAGCGCACCCCGTCCAGCCCGCGCCCCACCGCGACGCCGACGCCCGATCCGACCGAGTCGCCGGAGGACGACTCCGACGGAATATGCCTCGAACTCGATCTGTCGCCGCTGGAGCTCGCGCTGTGCCTGCTGCGGGGCGCACCGAGCGATGTCGAGGGGACCGAGACGCCGGCACCGACCTCGACCCCCACACCGACGTCGACCCACACACCGACGTCGTCCGCCTCGACGTCCTCGCCGTCGGCGACCACGTCCACACCAGAAAGCGACCCGTCCCAAAGCGGCGGGCTGCTCGGGTCGTCCTAGATCTCAGCCTCCGGATCCGGCTCCCCCTCGTCCACCCGTAGCGCGGCGTTCTCCGGCGCCTGCCGGTCGAGTCGGTCCGTCTCGACGTCGTCCTCGGGAACCTCTTCGGCGAGGCGTGCTTCGATCCCCTGTGGATGCTGTTGCTCCCAGACCGTCGTGCCGTAGCTCTCGGCGGCCACCGGCGCCTCGTTCGGTGTCGCCGGGATCTCGGGCTCGGGTACCTCGCCGGTGCCCGGCGTCGAGTCGTCCGCAGCCTCCGGGAGGCCCTCGGCGTCGACACCGGCACCGGGATCGCGCCGGCCGTCCCATTCCTCCGGCTCGAGCTCCTGGTCGATGAAATCCGGCTCGCTCACGATGCCTCCAAGGCGCGAAAGTTCGTCTCGACAGGCCTGTTCCCGGTACGCGCGCGGGCAAACCGCTCGCGGACACATCCCCGTCCGCGCTGGATGCAGCGGCACGGACACGACAGACTTCGGACATGGCATCGCGCAAGGTCTCCGTCAGAGTCGAGGGCCGCACCCTGGCGTTGAGCAACCTCGACAAGGTCCTCTACCCGGAGACGGGCACCACGAAGGGCGAGGTCATCGACTACTACAGCCGGATCGCGCCGGTGCTTCTGCCGCACTTGGCCGACCGCCCGGTCACCCGCAAACGCTGGCCCGACGGCGTCGAGGCCGACAGCTTCTTCGAGAAGAACGCTCCGCGCGGAACGCCGTCGTGGGTGCGCACCGTCGAACTTCCCTCGCCGGGCAGCACCAAGAATCGCGAGACCGTGCGCTACGTCATGGCCGACGAGTTGGCCACCTTGGTGTGGCTGGCCAACCTCGCCGTACTCGAGATCCATGTCCCCCAGTGGACGGTCCAGGACGACGTCGCCACCAACCCGAACCGCCTGGTGGTCGACCTCGACCCCGGCGAGCCCGCCACGATCATCGAATGCTGTCAGGTGGCGCTGTTGCTGGCCGAGGTTCTCGACGACGCCGGTCTGCCGTCGTACCCGAAGACGAGCGGGTCGAAAGGCATGCAGATGTACGTTCCGCTCGACGGCAGCGCCGACGACGACGCCGTCAGCCAATATGCCCACGACCTCGCCGAACAGCTCGAACGCGATCACCCGAAGCTCATCTTGTCGCGCATGGAGCGACGCGAACGGCGCGGCAAGATCTTCATCGACTGGAGCCAGAACAACGCCGCCAAGACCACCATCGCGCCGTACTCCACCCGCGGCCGCGCCACGCCGTCGGTGTCCACGCCGGTGACGTGGGACGAGGTCGAGCGCGCCGCGCGCTCACGGGCGCGCACACAGCTGCCGCTGCGGTTCGACTTCGACGACGTCCTCGGCCGGATCGACGACCACGGCGACTTGCTCGAGCCGTTGCTCGACGCCGGGTTCCAGCTGCCGCAGCGCTGATCGCTCAGCCGTAGCTGACCGGCCCCTCGGGCAGAGCGGGCAGCAGGTTCTGGGCCGTCTCACGGTCCAGCCCGGTCGCGTGCAACACGTCCACGGCGAGCGAGCGCACCTGGGCGATGACGATCTGGCCGCCGAACCCACCGGTGTGTTCCAGCGCCTCGGTGGCCATCTGCGCCGCCGCCACCGCCGAGTTGCGGCTCTCGATGGGCTCGTCGCCCTTGTCGAGGTCGAGACGAAGCAGGCGCAACGCGCCGGCCAGCGCCCGAAGCGACTGCGGCAACGCGGCCGGAACCGGCTCGTTGCGACGGATGACACCGATCGCGTGGCGGCACAACACCCGTACGTTGCGGCTCAAGTGGTCGAGTGGAACCGCCGTTTCCAGGTAGCCGGCGAGGTGGCCCCGCTTGCGCCAGCGCACCGGCGCGATCAGCGCGGTCTCGGTGGCGCCCTCGAGCGCGGCGTGCATGTCGTCGACGGCGGACTGGGTGGCCCGCGCTCGTGCCAGGCTCCGGCTGGCCGCCTGCCGGTCCCGGTCGGCCAAGGCGCCGGCCGCGTCCTCCATGACCTCGGCCAGCGCGACGAGCAGCGGGTCGATCTGCCTGCGCGCCGCGGACACCGGGTTCAGCGGCAGCAGCAGCACGCTGATCACGAGGCCGACCATGCCGCCGACCAGGGCGTCGACGAACCGGTCGAGGTTCACCAGCTCATCGGAGCCGGGCGGCACGAGCGTGGCGACCAGGATCGCCGACGCACCCGCCTGGGTGACGATCACCGCGCCGCTGCCCACGAACACGGCCACGACCATCGCCAGCGCGACCACGGCGGCGATCTGGAGCAGGCCGGTACCGATCCACGCGATGAGCAGGTCGCCGATGAGCACGCCCAGCGCGACGCCGCCCACGAGTTCCAGCACGCGAGGGATGCGTTGCCCCAGGCCGCCCCCGAGCGCGATCAGCGCCGCGATCGGCGCGAAGAACGGCTGCTCGTGCTCGATCGGCGGAACCGTGGCCACCCACCACGCGATCGCCGCGCCCAGCGCGGATTGGACGATCGGCAGAGCGGTCAGGCGGACCCGGTGCAGCCGCGTGCGCAGACTGTCGCGCGAGCGCTGGGCGAGGGTCTCGAGGGCGTCCTCGCTGCGGCGTGACCGGCGTGGTTCCTCGGGCTCACCTGGCACGCCATCGATGGTAGATGTCGTCCGGCCGGGGCTGCGGGAATCAGCTCAGAGATACAGCCCGGTCTGGCCGTCGGAGAGTCGCTCGGAGGCCACGGCGTGCAGGTCGCGTTCGCGCAGCAAGGTGTACGTCTCGCCGCGAACCTCGACCTCGGCCTTGTCCTCGGGATCGAACAGCACCCGATCACCCACCTCGACGGTGCGCACGTTGGCGCCCAAACCCACCACCCGGGCCCACGCCAGGCGCCGGCCCATGGCGGCCGTCGCGGGGATGACGATTCCGGACGACGACTTGCGCTCGCCCTCATCCTCGTCCCGAGCGACGAGGACGCGGTCGTGCAGCATCCGGATAGGGAGCTTGTCGGGGTTGTCGGCACTCACACCAGTAGAGATTACGTGCCATCGCCCGGATTAGTTGCGCCGCGCCCTCCAGAGCAGGAATCCGACCGCCAGCGCTGCACCCGCGAGAGCCCCGATGAGCTCGGGCCGCGGGCGGCCCTGATCAGTGAGGATGCTCGCTTTCAGGCCCGCCGCGCCGTCCTTGGCCAGTCGCTGCGGCGACACGCGCGACACCAGCTCGTCGATGTTGGCCGACAACCGCTCGGTCCGCGCGGCGATGTCCCGCTGAAGCTGCGCCACCGAGCGCCCGCGCCGGTCGATCTCTTCCTGGATCTCCGGCGACATGGGCACCTGCTGCCGCGACGACGGCAACGCGGAATCGGTGGAGTTCACCGGCACCTCCTGGTCGGACCTGTGTGACCTACGGTACCCAGGCCAGGGCTGTTCGCGCGGGTTGATCGGCGAGGTGTGTCGGCGTTGCCGCCCGGTTGACTACGGTGTCCGGTGTGACCGACATTCGATTGACACCTGGCGATCCCGCGCCCGAGTTCACCCTGCCCGACGCCGACGGCTCGCCCGTCTCCCTGTCGTCGTTGCGGGGACAGCACGTCATCGTCTACTTCTACCCTGCCGCCATGACGCCCGGCTGCACCACGCAAGCCTGCGACTTCCGCGACAACCTCGCGTCGCTGCAGACCGCCGGCTACACCGTGCTGGGTATCTCCCCCGACGCCCCGGCCAAGCTCGCCGAGTTCCGCGAGAACGACTCCTTGACGTTCCCGCTGCTGTCCGACCCGGACCTCGGTGTGTTGAAGGCCTACGGCGCGTACGGCGAGAAGAAGCTCTACGGCAAGACCGTCACCGGCGTGCTGCGCTCCACGTTCGTCATCGATCCCGACGGCAAGATCGTCAAGGCGATGTACAACGTCAAGGCCACCGGTCACGTCGCCAAGTTGCGGCGCGACCTCGGCCTGGACTCCGCACCGGACTGAGTGAGTCGGTGCGGACGATCGCCACGGGCGGTGCAGGCAAGCCTGACACCGCCCGTGGCAACTGCCGTAGGCACGAACATGTGCCGCGTCACTGGTCGCCGTCGGTTGAGAGGATCGCGCCGTGCACATGTCCTACGAGGTGTTCCACCAGAACATCCGCACCCTCGTCGACTTCTACGTCAGTGTCCTGGGCTTCCAGGCGCCCGAGGCGGACGCGTCGTCGAACTACGTCGTCGTCCGTCGGGACGACAACCGCGTCGGCTGTTGTCAGCATGACGAAGCAGACCCCAGCCCGCGCAGACCTCCGGACGGCAGTGAGATCGTGTTGCGGGTCGGTGACATCCAGGCCGAGTACGACCGCGTTCTCGCCAGTGGCTGGCCGATCGCCGACCCGCTGCAGATCCGGCCGTGGGGGCTGACGGACTTCCGGGTCTTCGACCCTGCCGGGCAATACATCAGAGTCACGAATTCGACGCGTTCCAGCTAGGCCTGCCTCTGCGGCTCGTGGTCGGCGGAGGTACCGTGGCGCCCGACCGTCCGCGGCGTACCGTGCACGCCGCAGCTCCGATTCGTCGAGGATCTGCATGCGAACCGCCATCGGGATCGTGCTCGCCATCCTCGGCTTGCCGTTGTTCGCTGCCGGTGTGGTCGGCGCCATCTACATCGGTCCTGACGACACCGTCGAGATCGTCGACGCGCACTTCGACACCGAGGCGGCGGTCCTGGCGACGACGCCGTCGGTGCTCGGCGTGGCTGGGCCGACCCTCCACGTCAGCGCCGATGCCGGCGAGGCCGACGTCTTCGTCGGCGCGGCGCACCCGGTACACGTCGACTCCTACCTGGCCGACGTGGCTCACGAGACGATCACCGAGGTCGGTCTCGGCGGCGAGGTCACCTCGGCGACTGAAGACGGCCCCAAACCCGTACCGGACGCCCCACCCGAGGGGCTCGGCTGGTGGCAGGGGTCGTCGACCGGCTCGGGTGAGCAGTCGATCAGTGTTGAGCTGACCGAGCAGCCACTCCGGATCGTCGTCATGCACGCCGAGCCCGGCGCTCCGCTCGCCGTCGACGTCGCCGCCGGGGCCGAAGTCGGCGGCGCCTTCGTCGTCGCGGTCGTCGTCGGGGTGGTCGGGCTGGCTTCGTTGGTCGGCGCGTTCTGGTTGATCCGCTCGGCGCGCAGACGACGTCGACGGGCGCGGCTCACCGCCGTCCCGCCGCCCGCCGACGCGGTCGTTGACGAAGAGCCATCCGCCGACGACGAGCCATCCGCCGACGAGGCCGGAGACGGTGAGGAGACCGGCCGGGTCATCCCCTTGCCTGGGCGCCATGGGGCCCCGCCACCGCCGTCTCCGGATTCAACGCCTCCCGGCCCGCCGCGCCCGACGGCCCGGGTCCGCCTGATCGCGGGGTTCGGCGGCATGAGCGCGCTGGTCACGGGATGCGCCCAACTCCCGCAGCCAGTGGCCGAGTCCGAGCGGCCCACCACCGTCGAGGCCATCACGCCGGCCGCTGCCGATGACTTCTTCGCGCATTACACCGAGACGAACAACGCCGCCAACGCCACCCGCGACGACGAGCTGATTGCCACCGTCGAGGCCGGCGCCCTGCTCGAGACGACCCGTTTCGCCTACGAGGAGCAGGAGGTACGCGGCGCCGAGCCGTTCGTGTCGTTCACCATCGCCGCCTCGGCGGTGGCCGCGCCCCGCCTGGGCGAGTACCCGCTGTGGTCGTTCGTCGCCACGGAACCCGACGGTGACCAAGCCGGCTCCTGGTACCTGCTCACCCGTGCCGACGCCGCCTCACCTTGGCTGGCCCACCTGGCGGTCCATCCCGAGCAGGACGTCGCGATGCCGCAACCGGTCAGCCGGGACGGATCAGCCGTCGTCGCCGACGACGAGATCGCCGAACGCGGCGACGCCGTCCTCGACGAGCTGACGGCGTTCGCCGAGACAGGTCAGGAGCCCGACGACGTCGACCTCAGTTACGCCGGCGGCGTGAGCCGACTGCCGGAGCACGGCCTGCAACTCGACGACGCCCCGCCCGAGTTCGGCAGCCACGACCGGCAATGCCAGCTGCGGGACCCAGACCAGGTGCACTGGCTGGCCACCGAGTTCGGTGCCATGACGCTGGCGGCGATCGAATGCACCCAGACCATGGGCGCCAATCCGGGCTACTCCGTGGTCGTCGGCCCGGAAGGGCTCGGCATCGTGCCGGGCGGTGCGGAGATCGTCAACTCGTCGATCACCCAGAGCGTCAGCTTCATGCTGGCCGTCGACACCGACGGCTCGGCCACGGTCGTCGGCGACCGAATGCGCCCGACCGCCATGGACTACTCGGAGGCATGAGGAACTAGCCTGAGGAACTCATCGCCGGACTGCCAAAGCCTTTCGGCTGCTGCCAGGGTGTGCCCTACGATGACCTCTGCGCGGGAGTGGCGGAATCAGGTAGACGCGCCAGGTTTAGGTCCTGGTGTCTTCGGACGTGGGGGTTCAAGTCCCCCCTCCCGCACCAGTTCACCCACGTCGATGGATGCCTGGGTCCGTCGTTCGCGAGGGGGTGACAACGATGGCAAGTGTTGACCACGATGTCACCCCCTTCGAACGACGATCCCCGCCCGGGATGGCGCCGCAAACCGGTGGATTCCGGACGGTAGATTTCCCCAGATGGAGCTCATCGCGCTGATCGTGTCGATCGTGGCTCTGCTGGTCGCACTGTGGGCGGCGAGGGCGGTTCGCACGCTGCTCGGTGCCACCGCCGACACCACCGTTCACCGGTCGGGTACGCGGTCGTCCAGACGATCGCGGTCTCGGGGCCGGAGCAAGCAGCCGCACTTCACGTTCGAGCAGCTCAGCCCGCACCGGTATGCCCTGCGCAACGACGGCCACAGTCCGGCGTACGACGTCCGTGTCGACACCGGCGAACTGAGCGTGCACGAAGGCTCGCTGAGCATCGATGAGTTCCCGCCGGGCGACGTCGAGGAGTACCTGCTGATCCAGCCGCTGCAAAGCCAGGTGAGCCAGATCAACGTGACCTGGTACACCTCGCGCGACGCTCTCGCCGAGGCGCATGTGACGCCGTTTCCCCTCGGTCCCCGGCCGGTGGAGAACGACGTCGATCCGGGCACCATCTGAGGCTGGCGACGAGCCGTCAACTGCTCAGGTCGTGACGCACCCAGACCCCGGGTTCGACGTAGACGGCGTAGTCGTGCTCCACGCTGCAGTGCACCGGGACCAGCGCGTCCGGGACCTCCACGACGCCGGTCTCGTCGAACGCCAGGCCGGTCCACGCTCGCCACTCGGCCAGCGTTCCGGCGATGACCATCGCCCGGGGGCACACGCCGACGATCTCGCCGCCGGCACGCACGTGCACGCGCAGCCACGGATCGACCGGCAGGCCGTCCGGGCGGGTCCGCCGGGCATACTCGTGCATCGGCGTCGTCGGCTCGGCCGGTTTGCCGGTAGGGCGTACCGGCGCGACGAGCGTGTCGAAGCCGAGCCGGCGCACGTTGCCGCGCATCGCCGCCAGCAGGACCGCGGCCAGCCCGCCGCCCCGGCGGTCCGGGCGGATGGAGATCTCCAACGCCGACACCAGGTTGGGCGTCCGCCCCAGGCTGCGGTCCAGCGCTCCCCAGCGAATGACGGCGTCCCAGCCGTCCGATGGCAGGACCGTGCGCCCTTCGCCACCGAACTGGAACGGCACCGTGTAGGCGCGCGCCACCGGCACCTCGGGGTCGTCCTCGTCGTAGCCGACCAGGACGTGCTCGGGGAAGTCGCGCACGGCGGTGACGTAGTAGAAGTTCGAGATCGGGTCCTGCTGGACGAACTCCGGCCACAGCTCGGGCAGCTTGGAGAGGTTCTCGGCGAGGTCCGGTCGACGGTCGAGGGGTTGGACGACGAGGTTGGCGGGCGTAGCGGGCATGGCGCGATTGTCGCACCTGACGCTCAGCTGCCACCCGGGCGGACGATGCCGTTCTCATAGGCGAAGACCACCACCTGAACACGGTCGCGCAGACCGAGCTTGGCGAGAATGCGCCCCACGTGCACCTTGACCGTCGCCTCCGAGATGAACAGGGAAGCGGCGATCTCGCTGTTGGCTCGGCCCCGAGCCAGTTCGACGAGCACGTCTCGTTCTCGCTCGGTGAGCAGGCCGAGCCGCTCGCCCTGGACCGGCGGTTCGCTCCCGGCCGGCAGATGCTGCGCGAACGCCTCGATCAGCCGCCGGGTGATGCCGGGGGACACCGCGGCTTCTCCGGACGCGACGATACGAACTCCGGCGAGCAGGTCCGCCGGCGTCGCATCCTTGAGCAGGAACCCGCTGGCCCCGGCGCGCAGCGCGGCGTAGACGTACTCGTCGAGGTCGAATGTCGTCAAGACCAGCACCCGCACCGGCGAGCCCGATTCGACGATCCGCCGCGTCGCCTCGATCCCATCCATCGTCGGCATCCGGACGTCCATGAGCGCGACGTCCGGTTGCAGCGCCTGGACCATCGTGACGGCCTCGGCACCGTCCGCTGCCTCGCCGACGACCTCGAGATCCGGCTGGCGGTCGAGCAGGGCGCGGAAACCGAGACGCAGTAGGGACTGGTCGTCCACCAGCAAGACGCGGATACTCATGACGCCACGTGTTCACCGAAGGGCAGGTGCGCACGCACGCGCCAGTTCGAGTCGCCGATCGGACCGGCCTCGACGTGTCCGCCGTACGAGCCGGCGCGTTCACTCATGCCGGCCAGACCGTGGCCGTCGAACCCACGCGGTTGGTGTGGTCGAGTCGCAGCGGTTCCACCGTCGTCGAGCACCTCCAGATCCAAGCCGGTCGAGGTGAAGCGCAGCCGGACCTCGGCGCGGGCGTGCGTGCCTGCGTGCTTCATCGTGTTGGTCAGCGCCTCCTGGACGATGCGATAGGTGGTGAGCCCGGCACCCGGCCCCCAGGCACCTGGCTCGCCGTCACAGGTCATGGTGACCGCCAACCCGGTGGCGCGCACCTGCTTCACCAATTCGGCGACGTCGTCGAATCCCGGCTGGGGAGCCGGACCGGAGCGCGCCGGCGCAGCGCCGTCCATCACGGTGCCACCATCACGCAGTAGCCCGACCAGGCGCCGGATCTCGCTCAGCGCCTCGCGACCGGTCGCCGAAGCCTTCTCCATCATGTCCACAGCATCGTCCGGAGCTACCGGCGTCGTCGCCGCCGCGCCATCGGCCAGGGCGACCATGACCGCCAGGTTGTGCGCGACGATGTCATGCATCTCGCGGGCGATCCGGGTTCGCTCGGCCGCCACGGCCAGGCGTGCCTGCTGGTCGCGTTCTCGCTCCAGCCGGACCGCCCGGTCGACCAGTTCGGCCAGGTAGGCCCTGCGGGTCTGCAGGTAGGTGCCGAGCAGGATGGATGCGGCGAACAGCGCGATCAGCGCCACCACGTCCCACCACTCGCCGCCGCCCCACAGCCAGGTCACGGTCAGCGGAACGGTGAGAACACTCAGCGCCCACCAGGCGGTCACCCGCGATCGATGCCGCGCGACCGTGTAGGCGGCGACCATGGGCACTGCGGCCAGAAACGGGCCGGTGGCGTCTACGGCAGTACAGATCAGGCCCAGCCCCAGCACCGCGGCGAACACGGCCAACGGAGCCCGGCGCCGCCATACCAGCGGTACGTGCATGGCCACGTAGAACAGCCAGTCGGTGTCGGTCGTGCCTTCGGCTGTCCCGGTAATCAGGACGAATGCTCCGGCCAGAACCGCTGAGAGCACCGCGTCGGCCGCCTGCGGATGCCGCGTGGCGGCGTCCCGGATGCTCCGCATGACCCTCAGCGTACGGACCCCTTGCTCAGGCGTCCCTGCGGTGCAGTACCGCGGCTGCCGCGCCGAGGACGACGACGACCCATCCGGCGAGCGTCAGAGCCCCGACGCTCGGTGAGAGCACCTCGAACTCCGCGTTGCCAGCGTTCAGGATGAACATCGCTTGTCCGGCCAGGACCGGTTGGTACGGCGCGAGGTGGTCCTGGACAGCGTTGGGCAAGGCCATCATCATCGCCGGCGCGATCAACAGCAGACCGACGAATGCGGTGATGGCGCCGGCAGTGTGCCGGATCAACGTCCCGAAGGCCAAGCCCAGCAGGCCCAAACCCACCGGGTACGTGCCCGCGGCGAGGACAGCGCGCGCCACGCCCGGATCGCTCAACGTCGTTGCAGCGCTCGGGGCGAACGCGACGGTGGTCAGGTACGTCACGAAGCACACCGCCACCATCACCGGCAGGGTGAGGGCGGTGAACGCCAGCGCTTTGGCCCCCAGCAACAGCAGCCGTCGCGGCACCGCCGCGAGCGATGCGCGAATCGAACCCGACCTGTATTCCGCGGACATCTGCAGCGCGCCGAGCACACCGATCACCAGGCCGAGCAACTCCAGGACGATGAACGTGCGGCCCACCGTCTCCGCAGGTGTGGCGATCACCTCGCCGTCGACGATCTGCTGCTCGTAAGCCCAACCGACCACGCCGCCGATTCCGATGCTGATCGCGGCCACGACCCCCAGGAGCCACCAAGTGGAGCGCAGCGAACGCAACTTGGTCCATTCCGCCCGGGTCACCCGCGCCAGCGTGACCCGGTATTCAATCTGACGCGATGTGTTCATGCCGCACTCGCATTCTGGAATTCCACCGATTCCTGCGTGAGTTCCATGTAGGCCTGTTCGAGCGTCGCCCGCTGAGGTGTCAGCTCATGCACCGCCAATCCCTGCCGGCACGCGAGGTCACCGATCTGATCGGCTGAGAATCCCGAGACGCGCAGCAGACCGGGATGCTCGCTGGTGACAGCGGCGCCGACGCGCACGAGATGGTCGTGCAGGTCGGTGGCGTCCGGCGAACGCACGATCACGTCACCCACACCCGCTTCGGAGATCAACTCTTCGACCGTCGTGTCCGCGATCAGTCGGCCGCGGCCGATGATCACCAGGTGCTCAGCGGTCACCGCCATCTCGCTCATCAAATGGCTGGAGACCAGCACGGTGCGTCCCTGCGCGGCCAGCTGCTTGAGCAGGGTGCGCATCCACAACACGCCGTCGGGATCGAGCCCGTTCACCGGCTCGTCCAGGATTACCACCGCCGGGTCGGCGACGAGGGCTGCGGCGATGCCCAGGCGCTGGCCCATGCCCAGCGAGAACCCCCCGGCACGGCGGCGGGCGGCGGAGTCGAGGCCCACCATCGCGAGCACATCGTCGACGCGCGCGGCCGGAATGCCGTGAGTCTGGGCGAGCGCGAGCACGTGGTGGTAGGCGCTGCGGCCGTTGTGCACGGATCCGGCCTCCAGTAGCGCTCCCACCGCACACAGCGGTGCAGGGTGCTCGTCGTAGCGCACCCCGTCGACGTGCGCGGAGCCGGCCGTCGGCCGGTCCAGCCCGACGATCAGGCGCATCGTCGTGGACTTGCCCGCTCCGTTCGGCCCGAGAAACCCGGTCACCTGGCCGGGCCGGACGGTGAAAGACAGGTCGTCGACGGCCACCTTGTCGCCGTATCGCTTGGTCAGTCCCGAGATCTCGATCATGTTCAGCACGCTACGGAGGCACCGGACGGCCCGGCATCCGTCTGCCGGCCAGGAATCCGACCGGCGCATAAGCCTGGAGTCGTACGACCAGCTGCGCGAAATGCGGATGAACCGACGACCGTCCGCGCCGTAAGCTGGACGCCGGTATGTCCACCTCCCCACTCACCGACCTGCGTGCTCGCCTGCCCGAGCTCTTGCTCCGGGACGAACGGCGCCTCGCTCGGCGACTCGACGGCTTGCGCAAGGTCCGCGACGCCGCCGCGCGAGCCGCCGCCGTGAACGAGATCACCGCGGAGGTGGCGGCGGCCGAACGGCGAGTCGAGCGTCGGCGCTCGGCCGTGCCGGCCATCACCTACCCCGAAGAGCTGCCGATCAGTGCCCGTCGCGACGAGATCGCCGCGGCCATCCGCGACCACCAGGTGGTGATCGTCGCCGGCGAGACCGGGTCGGGCAAGACGACGCAGCTGCCGAAGATCTGCCTGGAACTCGGCCGCGGAGTGCGCGGCACCATCGGGCACACCCAGCCCCGGCGACTGGCCGCCCGCACCGTCGCCGAACGCATCGCCGAAGAGACCGGGACCACTCTGGGCACCGCGATCGGCTACCAGGTGCGATTCACCCAGAAGGCCGGCGACGACACCCTGGTCAAGCTCATGACCGACGGCATCCTGCTGGCGGAGATGACCCAGGACCGGATGCTGCGCCGCTACGACACGCTGATCATCGACGAGGCGCACGAACGCAGCCTCAACATCGACTTCATCCTGGGCTATCTCACCCAACTGCTCCCCCGCCGCCCCGACCTCAAGGTCATCATCACCTCGGCCACCATCGACCCGCACCGCTTCGCCGAACACTTCGACGCCCCGGTCATCGAGGTCTCCGGGCGCACCTACCCGGTCGAGATCCGGTACCGCCCGCTGCAGGCCGAAGACGACGACGGTGACGACACGCAGGAGCCGCGCGACCAGGTGCGCGCGATCGTCGACGCCGTCGACGAGCTGGCTCTCGAACCGCCCGGCGACGTGCTGGTCTTCCTCAGCGGCGAACGCGAGATCCGCGACACCGCCGACGCCCTGCGCAAACGGTTCGAGCGAGCCGGGCCGGTCGCGGCGCAAACCGAAGTGCTGCCGCTGTACGCGCGGCTGTCCGCGGCCGAGCAGCACCGCGTCTTCCAGCCGCACACCGGCCGGCGCATCGTGCTCGCCACCAACGTCGCCGAGACGTCGCTGACGGTGCCCGGCATCCGGTATGTCGTCGATCCCGGCACCGCACGGATCTCGCGCTACAGCAACCGGACGAAGGTCCAGCGCCTGCCGATCGAGCCGATCTCTCAGGCCTCGGCGCGGCAGCGGGCCGGACGATGCGGACGGGTCGCCGACGGCATCTGCATCCGGCTGTACTCGGAGGAGGACTTCGAGTCCCGCCCAGCCTTCACCGACCCCGAGATCCTGCGCACCAACCTGGCGTCGGTCATCCTGCAGATGACGGCGTTGGGCCTCGGCGAGGTCGCCGACTTCGGTTTCCTCGACCCGCCGGATCGGCGCGCCGTCGCCGACGGCGTCAACCTGCTCGTGGAGCTCGGCGCGCTGAGCACCGACACCCGCGGCCCGAACCGCACCGATCGCCTCACCCGGATCGGGCGCGCCTTGGCCGACCTGCCGATCGATCCCCGCCTGGGCCGGATGATCCTCGAAGCCGACCGCAACGGCTGCGTGCGGGAGGTGCTCGTCATCGCCGCGGCCTTGTCGATCCAGGATCCGCGGGAGCGCCCGGCCGAGCATCGCGACGCCGCGGACGCGCACCACGCCCGGTTCGCCGAGCCCACGTCGGACTTCCTGACCTTCCTGAACCTGTGGCGGTACCTGCGTGAACAACAGAAGGCGCTGTCGTCGAATCAGTTCCGCAAGCTGTGCCGCGCGGAGTACCTCAATTATCTGCGCGTGCGGGAGTGGCAAGACCTCGAGAGCCAGCTGCGATCGCTGGTCAAGCCGCTGGGCATCACGCTGAACAGCACCCCGGCCAAGCCGGAGGACATTCACCGGTCGCTGCTGGCGGGCCTGCTCTCACAGATCGGCGTCCGGGAGGAGACGGGCAACGAGTACCAGGGCGCGCGGGGCGCGAAGTTCGCCGTGTTCCCCGGTTCGGCGCTGTTCAAGAAGCCGCCGCGCTGGGTCGTGTCGGCCGAGCTGGTCGAGACGTCGCGGCTGTGGGCGCGGGTGAACGCGCGCATCGATCCGGCTTGGGCCGAGCCGCTGGCCGAGCACCTGGTCAAACGCACCTACAGTGAGCCGCACTGGGAGCAGAAGGCCGGCGCTGTCATGGCCTTCGAGAAGGTGATGCTCTACGGCGTGGTCATCGTGCCCCGCCGCAAGGTTCCGTATGCGCGCGTCGATCCGGAACTGTGCCGCGAGTTGTTCATCCGCCACGCTCTCGTCGAGGGCGACTGGCGCACCCACCACGAGTTCTTCCACGCCAACCGGGCCCTGCTCGACGACGTGGAAGAGCTCGAGCACCGCGCCCGGCGCCGCGACATCCTCGTCGATGACGACACCCTGTTCGACTTCTACGACCAGCGGATCCCGGCTGACGTCGTCTCCGCGCGGCACTTCGACGCCTGGTGGAAGAAGGCCCGCCACGACGATCCCGACCTGCTGACGTTCTCCACGGACATGCTGATCAGGGACGACGACGCCGACAAGGTGATCAGCAAGCACGACTACCCGGATACCTGGACGACGACCGGCGTCGAGCTGCCGCTGACGTACCAGTTCGAGCCGGGCACGCGGGCCGACGGCGTGACGGTGGACATCCCGCTCGAGGTGCTCAACCAGGTCGAGCCGACCGACTTCGACCGGCAGGTGCCAGGCCTGCGCACCGAGTTGATCACCGCGCTGGTCAAGTCGCTGCCCAAGGCGCTGCGGCGCCAGTTCGTGCCGGCCCCGGACACCGCGGCCGAAGCCGCCCGGCTGCTCGACGACAGCGACGAGCCGGTCACGGTGGCACTGGCGCGGGTGCTGACCCGGATGCGCGGTGTCCCGGTGAGCCCTGACGACTTCGATTTCGACCGGGTACCGGACCATCTGAAGGTCACCTTCCGCGTCGTCGACGACGGCGGCACCGTCGCCGAGAGCAAGGACCTGCACGCCCTGAAACACCAGCTGCGTCGGCAGCTGCGCTCGACCATGGCGGCGGCCGCCAGCAGCATCGAACGCTCCGGCCTGCGCGAATGGCCCGACGGCGACCTGCCACGCACCTTCGAGCAACGCCGCGGTAATCACGTCGTCACCGGGTATCCGGCACTGGTCGACGACGGCGACAGCGTCGCGATCCGCGTGCTCGACACCGAGGCCGCCCAGGCCGCGGCCATGTGGGCCGGAAACCGACGGCTGCTGCTGCTCAGCGTCCCCTCGCCGGTCTCGTTCGTGCAGCGGCACCTGACCAACCAGACCAAGCTGGTGCTCAGCCGCAACCCGGACGGCTCGGTCGCCGACCTGCTCGCCGATGCGACCGACTGCGCCGTCGACGCGCTGATCGCAGACGGCGGCGGACCCGCCTGGGATGCCGCCGCGTTCGCCGCGCTGCGCGAGAAGGTCCGCGGTGCACTGATCGACGAGGTCTTCGCGATCACCGCCGACATCGAGAAGGCGCTGACGGTGGCCCATCGCGTCGAGGCCGCGTTGAAGAGCACGTCCAGCCTGACCCTGGCGCCGTCGCTGGTGGATGCCAAGGCGCACCTCGCGCGGCTGATCCGGCCCGGGTTCGTCACCGCGACGGGCCGGCGCCGCCTGCCTGACCTGGTTCGCTACCTGCGCGGCATCGAGCGCCGGCTCGAGAAGCTGCCGACCAGCCCGCAGCGCGACCGGGCGAACGCAGCGGTCATCGAACGAGTGACCGCCGCGTACGAAGACTCGATCAACGCGCTGCCGCGCGGGCAGGAGCCGAGCGCGGAGCACCTCGCGATCCGCTGGTCGATCGAGGAGCTCCGAATCAGCCTGTTCGCGCAGGAGCTGGGGACTGCGCATTCGGTCTCGGAGAAGCGCATCATGCGCGCCATCGACGCCGTCACCACATCGTGATCACCTAGCGTGGGGGCCGACGATCCATCCCCAGCCACGACCCAGCAACCGTCCCCATGGAGCCAGCGAATGCCGGACACCCACGCGCCCGACCTCGTTCACTTCCGGTCCGCGGACATCAGTCTGATCATCGAACGCCGCGGCGACGCGCTGCCCCGGATCCTGCATTGGGGGCCGGACCTGGGTGAACTCACCGACGACGACCTCAGCGCCTACGCTTTGGCCCAGATCCCGCAGCGGGTGACCAACTCCCTCGACACATTCACCCCGGTCGCAGTGTTGCCCGAGCATGCTCACGGCTGGATGGGGACACCGGGGCTCAGCGGGCACCGCGACGGCACGGCGTTCTCGGCGCTGTTCCAGGTCACGTCCAGTACTGTCGACGCCGACCACGGCCATCGCCTCGTCGTCGCCGCGACCGATGACGCCGCGCAACTCGACCTGGACCTGCGAATCGAGCTCACCCCGGCCGGTCTGCTCCGCCAGCGGGCCACCGTCCGCAACACCGGCTCCGGCACCTACACCCTCGACGGCCTCGTCCTCGCGTTCCCGGTACCGGCGCGGGCCACCGAACTGCTCGACCTGACCGGGCGCCACCTGCGAGAACGCAGTCCGCAGCGCGCACCGTTCACCGTCGGCACGCACGTGCGTGAAAACCGCCGGGGACGGACCGCGCTCGACGCGTCGTTGCTGATGATGGCCGGCACCGCCGGATTCGGCCATCGCAGCGGCGACGTGTGGGGCGTCCATGCGGCCTGGAGCGGCAACCACCGCATGCTCGCCGAACGTATGCCCAACGGTGAATGCGTCCTGAGCGCCGGCGAGTTATTGCTCCCGGGTGAGGTCCGGCTCGCCACCGGCCAGGAGTACACCACGCCCTGGATCTACGGCGCCTACGGCGACGGGCTCGACGAGCTGTCCCGCCGCTTCCACACCCACCTGCGCTCTCGGCCCCACCATCCCACGTCGGCCCGGCCAGTGACCTTGAACACCTGGGAGGCGGTGTACTTCGATCACGACGTTCCCACGCTGAAGCGCCTGGCCGAGCTGGGCGCCGAGGTCGGGGTGGAGCGGTTCGTGCTCGACGACGGCTGGTTCAGGCATCGTCGGAACGACACCGCCGGGCTCGGCGACTGGTACGTCGACGAGGCCGTGTGGCCCGACAGCCTGCACCCGCTGGTCGATCACGTCACGAAGCTCGGTATGGAGTTCGGCCTCTGGGTGGAGCCGGAGATGATCAACCCGGACTCCGATCTCGCCCGCGCGCATCCGGACTGGATCATGCGGGCCGGCGATCGGCTGCCGCCGGAGTTCCGGCAGCAGCAGGTCCTCGATCTCGGCAATGAGGCCGCCTACGCATACATCCTGGAGCGCCTGGACGCACTGCTGTCGGAGTACCGCATCGGTTACCTGAAGTGGGACCACAACCGCGACCTCGTCGAAGCCGGCCATGCTCCGGGCGGGGCGGTCGCCGTGGCCGGCGTTCATCGCCAGACCGCCGCGGTGTACCGGTTGTTGGACGAGTTGCGAGCCCGCCATCCCGGCGTCGAGATCGAGTCGTGCTCGTCCGGCGGTGGCCGAGTCGACCTCGGGATTCTCGAGCGGACCGAGCGCATCTGGACCTCCGATTGCAACGACGCGGTGGAGCGCCAGCAGATCCAGCGTTGGACGAACCTGCTCGTGCCGCTGGAGATGATGGGCGCCCACGTCGGTCCGAGCACGTCGCACAGCACCGGCCGGCATCATGGCGTGGGCTTCCGGGCCGGCACCGCGCTGTTCGGCCACCTGGGCATCGAGTGGGACCTCACCGCCGCCACCGAGGACGAGCTGGCCGAGCTGACGGCGTGGGTCGAGCTGTACAAGCGGATCAGACCCCTGCTGCACACCGGCGACGTCGTCCACGCCGATCACCCGGACCCCGCGCTCAACGTGCACGGCGTGGTGGCGCCCGACCGCTCGCAGGCGGTGTTCGCGATCGTGCAGACCGCGACCAGCCTGCACGCTCCGGTCGGCCCGGTTCAACTGCCAGGGCTCGATCCGCACGCGCGGTACCGCCTGACCCCGCTGCCCCCAGGCGACGTCGTCGCCGGCCACACGCGATCGTCGTTGCCATGGTGGGCGGACGGCGTGATCCTGCCCGGCCGGATGCTCGCCGAGAACGGCGTGCAAGCACCGACTCTGCACCCGGAGCGGCTGGTCCTCGTCCAGGCGCAACGCCTCGCGTAACCAAGGAGTCTCTAATTTTGAGACGAATTCGTCCACAGACTGGGACAACAGTCGATTAAAGCCCGGCCATGTGCCTATGATCGCGACGACTGGTGGTTCTGCTCGGCGGTGAAAGCCGCCGAGCGACGCAAGAGGGAACCCGGTGCGAGTCCGGGGCTGCCCCCGCAGCGGTCAACGAGAACGAAAGCCGCCATCGCACTGGGCCGGCCGGGCCTGGGAAGCGGCGGCGAGTAGGCGTGCACGAGCCCGCGCTCGGGTACGTGCTCGTGAGCCCGAAGACCTGCCGCCGGTGGCGCGTGCCGTCGGCGCGCGCCGGGCCGTCCGCGGCCCCACCACCTGCGCTCGCGAGGAGAGAGCCACGTGACACCTGTTTCCGCATCCATCGGCGCCACCGTCCTGGGGTACCCGCGCATCGGCCCGCAGCGCGAACTCAAACGCGCGCTGGAAGACCACTGGGCCGGTCGTATTACCCAGGACGAGCTACACCGCGTCGCCGCCGACCTGCGTGCGCGCACCTGGCGCCGGTTGCTCGATCTCGGCCTGGACAGCGTGCCGTCCAACACGTTCTCGCTCTACGACCAAACACTCGACGCGGCGGCGCTGGTCGGCGCCGTGCCGGAGCGATTCGCCACGCTCGGTCTCGACGAGACCGCCACCTACTTCGCGATGGCCAGAGGCGCGACAGCGGTCGCACCGCTGGAGATGACGAAGTGGTTCGACACCAACTACCACTACCTGGTGCCCGAGATCGGCCCGCAGACCACGTTCCGGCTGGCCGGAGACAAGCCGATCGCGGAGTACCGGGAAGCCCGTGACCAGGGCATCGACACCCGCCCGGTCCTCCTGGGACCGGCGACGCTCCTGCTGCTGTCCAAGCCGTCCGACGACGCGCCGGCCGGTTTCCGGCCCATCGACCGGCTCGACGAACTCGTCGAGATCTACGTCGACCTACTCGGCGCGCTCGCCGAAGCAGGGGCGAGCTGGGTTCAGCTGGACGAGCCGGCCTACGTCGGTGATCGCTCGGCGGACGAGATCGCCGCGCTGCGCCGAGCCTACGACCGCCTGGGCGGGCTGACGAACCGGCCGAAGATCTTCGTCGCCTCGTACTTCGGTGATCTCGGTCCGGCCCTGCCGGCCCTGGCCAGCGCTCCGGTCGAAGCGCTCGGCGTCGACCTCGTCGCAGGCTCAGGCGCGACGTCTCTTGTCGACGTGGCCGGGCTGAGCGAGAAAACCCTGGTCGCCGGCGTCGTCGACGGTCGCAACATCTGGCGCAGCGACCTCGATGCCGCGCTCGCCCAGCTGGAACAGGTGCGCGCGGTGGCCGACGACGTCGCCGTCAGCACGTCGTGCTCGCTACTGCACGTCCCCTACGACGTCGACGGCGAGACCAAGCTCGACCGCCGGCTGAAGTCGTGGCTGGCTTTCGCCGAGCAGAAGGTGGCCGAGGTCGCCACGCTCGCGCGCGGCCTGCGTGAAGGCCGCGGCTCCATCACCGCGGCGCTGGAGTCCACCCGGGCCGCGCTCGCCGACCGTGCCGCGGCACCTGGCGTCGTCGACGAGCGGGTCCGCACCCGGCTCGGTCGCGTCACCAGTGCCGAGCTGCAGCGCGGCGACTACGCGACGCGCCGCGAGAGCCAGCAGGCCGTGCTCGGCCTGCCGCCGCTACCGACCACGACCATCGGCTCGTTCCCGCAGACCAGCGACATCCGGGCAGCGCGAGCAGCGTTCACCAACGGCCGCATCGACGAAGACGAGTACACCGCCCGCATGCGGGCAGAGATCGAACGCGTCATCCGGCTCCAGGAGCGTCTCGGGCTCGACGTGCTGGTCCACGGGGAACCCGAGCGCAACGACATGGTCCAGTACTTCGCCGAGCACTTCGACGGCTTCGCCGTCACCACGAACGGCTGGGTGCAGTCGTACGGCTCGCGCTGCGTGCGCCCGCCGATCCTGTTCGGCGACGTGTCGCGCCCGGCCCCGGTCACGGTGGACTGGGCCACCTACGCCCAGTCGCTCACCGACCGTCCGGTCAAGGGCATGCTCACCGGCCCGGTCACCATCCTCGCGTGGTCGTTCGTCCGCGACGATCAGCCGCTGGGCGACACCGCGCGGCAGGTCGCGCTGGCCATTCGCGACGAGACGGTGGATCTGGAGCAGGCCGGCATCCGGATCATCCAGGTCGACGAGCCGGCCCTGCGCGAGCTGTTGCCGCTGCGCTCGGCCGACCACGACGCGTACTTGACGTGGTCGGTCGACGCCTTCCGGTTGGCCACCTCCGGCGTCGCCGACTCCACGCAGATCCACACCCACCTGTGCTACTCGGAGTTCGGTGACGTCGTCGCGGCGATCGACGGCCTGGGCGCCGATGTGACGAGCATCGAAGCAGCGCGCTCACGGATGGAGATCCTGCCGGACGTGGCCGCCTCCGGCTTCGCGCGCGGCATCGGCCCGGGCGTGTACGACATCCACTCGCCTCGAGTGCCCGACACCGACGAGATCGAGGTGCTGCTCAAGGCAGCACTGGAGGCCGTGCCCGCCGACCGGCTGTGGGCCAATCCCGACTGCGGGCTGAAGACGCGCAGCTACGAGCAGGTGGAACCGGCGCTGACGGCGATGGTGGCCGCAGTGCACCGGGTACGTCCCTGAACCGTCAGGCCAGCTGATCCAGCGCGGCCAGGTCGGCCGGCGTGGGGCGCCAGGCCAGCGCCCCGACGTTCGCCTCGACCTGCGCCGCGCTGGTCACGCCGGCGATGACCGAGGCCACCCCCGGCTGCGCCGCGAGCCCGGCGATCGCCACGTCGAGAAGACCGACCCCGCGTTCGGCGGCGTATCGTTCCAGCGCCTCGATCCGGTCGAAGTCGGCGTCGCGGAGCCGGGCGGCCTGACGGGGCTCGGCGAGCCGCGTGCCGGCCGGCGCCGGCTCGTCACGCCGGTACTTGCCGGTGAGCAGGCCGTACTCCAACGGGTAGTACGGCAGCAGCCCGACACCGGCCCGTGCGGCGGCCGGCATCAGCTCGGCCTCGGCCGATCGGTCGTACAGGGAGTACTTGTTCTGTGCACTGATGAACCGCTCGTAGCCGCTGCTGCGAGCCGTCCAGTCGGCGTCGACGACCTGCCAGGCCGCGAAGTTCGACGACCCCACGTACCGGACCTTGCCCTCGGCGACGAGCTCGCTGAGGGCGGCCAGCGTCTCCTCGATCGGCGTGTTGGGGTCCGGCGTGTGCATCTGGTACAGGTCGATCCAATCGGTGCCGAGGCGACGCAGACTGGCTTCCACGGCCTTGCGGATGTAGCGCCGCGACCCTCGCACGCCCCAGTCGGGGCCGTTGGCGCCGTGGGTGTCCATGCCGAACTTCGTGGCGACGATGACGTCCTCGCGGCGCTGGCCCAGCGCCGCACCCAACAGCGTCTCGCTCTCGCCGAAACCGTAGGTGTCGGCGGTGTCGAAGAGCGTGACTCCGAGATCGACCGCGCGGTGGACCAGCTCGGTGGTGGTCTCGGCGTCGATGCGCCAACCGAAGGCGTTGCAGCCGATGCCGACCGCCGACACCGTCAAACCGGAGTCGCCGAGCTGGCGATAGGTCATGTCGGTCACGATCGTCGAGCCTATCCGGCCAGGCGTTCCGGCGCGTCGACCGTTTGATGCGTCATGGACGTGTGAAAACATGACGGAGATCGGATCGTCCACCCGGAGAAATGGTCTTGCAATCCGCTCTGCGTGACTTCGCCACCTTGCTCGCGCGCATCGGCATCGGCGCCGTCTTCATCGCTCACGGTTGGCAGAAGCTGGCGACGCTCGGCATCGACGCCGTCGCCGCCGGATTCGAGCAAGCCGACGTCCCCCTCCCCACGCTCGCGGCGTGGTGCGCCGCGCTGGTCGAACTGGTCGGCGGCGGGGCGCTGGTGCTCGGTGTGCTGACCCAGCTGGTCGGGGTGCTGCTGGCGCTGGACATGCTCGGCGCCTACTTCTTCGTGCACGCCGGCAACGGCCTGTTCGTCGATCAGGGCGGCGCGGAGCTGGTTCTCGCGCTCGGTGTGTCCAGCCTGCTGATCGCGGCGATCGGGGCGGGACGGGTCAGCGCCGACCACGCGATCGCGCAGGGCTTGATGCAGGGACGGCCGCGGGGTAGGTCCGGTACGCGTCGGTCCTGACGCGGCGCCGGGTCTCAGCTGCGGGTGCTGGGTCGCGGCTGCAGTCACGCCACCATGCGTTCTGCAGCATCACCAGGCGTGCATGGGTGGTGGGGCAGGGATTCGCCTAGTGAACATGATCATTCACACCGGTGGTGCTTTCGCGGACCCGGAGGGTGAACGGGACCTCGATGCGTTCGGCCTTCGCGTCGCGGTCGGCGAGCCTACGCACGATGAGCCGCACCGCCTGTTCGGCGAGGAACGGAACGTCGGGCGCCACCGTGGTCAGCGACGGCGAGGAGTAGCGTCCGTCCTCGATGTCGTCGAATCCGGCCACCGCGATGTCGTCAGGAACCCGGTAACCACGCTCACGCAGCACGCGCAACGCGCCGAGCGCCATGAGGTCGTTGAAGCAGAACACGGCGTCCAACGGGCGGCCGCTGTCGAGGAGATCCGACATCGCCTGCGCGCCGCTGGCGCGGTGGTAGCGCAGCTGCGACACGATGATCGAGGGATCGACGTCGATGCCTGCGGCGTCGAGCGCGGCTCGGTAGCCCCGGGCGCGCAGGCCACCGGTCCCGGCTCCCCGCTCGACGCCGACGGCGGCGATGTGCCGCCGCCCCAGGCCGATCAGATGCTCGGTGACCTCGCGGGCGGCGGCGACGTTGTCGATGGCGATGTGGTCGTGCCCGACCGGGTGTCCTCGTTCGCCGAGCAGGACCAACGGCGTGTCGGGTTCTCGCCGCGCTGCGACGTCGCGGGCCGGCGTGGCCATGGGGCTGAAGATGACGCCGTCGATCAGATGCGAGCCGAGGCGGTCGAGCACGATCTGCTCACGTTCGGGCTCGCCGAAGGTCTCCTCGATCAGGACGACCATTCCCTGCTCCTTGGCCACCGCGCCGATCGCCGAGGCGAGCGAGGCGAAGTAGGGCGAGGTGAGCTCGGGCAGAGCGATCGTGAGGAAGCCCGACCTGCCGTGCCGAAGGCTACGCGCGGTCAGGTTCGGCCGGTACCGCAGCTCCTCGATCGCCTTGAGCACCTTGGCGCGAGTCTTCTCGGTGACGTTGGGATGGTTGTTGATGACGTTGGAGACCGTCTTGAACGACACGCCGGCGCGGTCGGCGACGTCCTTCAACCGAGCTCCCACGCTGCACCCCCTCACGTCGGTGTCCTCAGTGACTCTGCCAGTCACGCCCGGCTCGTTGCAGGCCCATTTTCGCCTTCGCCGGGCCAGTGGCCGGTTGCGGCACGCTGAGAAACGAAACGGCAACGAAGCTTCCACTCCTAGGTTATCCGTTGTAAAACTAGTCGCACGGTTATCCGTTGTAAGGACTTCGACCACAGGATTTCTGGATAAGGGCCAGGTGCAGCGTGTACGACGTCAAGGTCGAGCTGGATCCCGCGTTCGCGGTCGGTCAGGTGGGCGAACGCCTGTTCGGCACGTTCGTCGAGCACATGGGCCGATGCGTGTACGGCGGCATCTTCGAACCCGACCACCCCACCGCCGACGAGCACGGATTCCGCCGCGACGTGGCCGAGCTGGTCCGCGAGCTCGGTGTCACCACGGTGCGCTACCCCGGCGGCAACTTCGTGTCCGGGTACCGGTGGGAGGACGGCGTCGGCCCGCTCGACGAGCGTCCGCGCCGCCTCGACCTGGCTTGGCGCGCGATCGAACCCAACACCGTCGGCGTCGACGAGTTCTGCCGATGGGCCCGCGAGCTCGACATCGACCCGATCATGGCGGTCAACCTCGGGACGCGAGGCGTCAGCGCCGCCGTCGACCTGCTCCAGTACTGCAACTTCGGTGCCGGGACCACGACGCTGGCCGACCGCCGGGTCGCGCACGGGCACAAGGATCCGCACGCCATCGGCACGTGGTGTCTCGGCAACGAGATGGACGGCCCCTGGCAGATGGGCCACAAGACCGCCGACGAGTACGGCCGGCTCGCCGCCGAGACCGCTCGCGCGATGCGCCGCGCCGACCCGGACATCGAGCTCGTCGTGTGCGGCAGCTCGAACTCCGACATGCCGACGTTCGGCACCTGGGAACGCGTCGTGCTCGAGCACACCTACGACCTGGTCGATCACATCTCGCTGCACAACTACTACGAACCCGTCGACGGCGACATCGACAGCTTCCTGACCTCATCGGAAAGCATGCGCCGCTCGATCGGCGCGATCGCGTCCACGGCCGACCACGTGGCCGCGGCCACCCGCAGCCGTAAGCAGCTGACCATCTCCTTCGACGAGTGGAACGTCTGGTATCAGTCCCGATTCCCCGGCGAGCTGGGCCTCGAGGTGCGCGACGGCGGAGCACTGATCGAAGACACCTACAGCGTCACCGACGCCGTCGTCGTCGGTGACCTGCTGATGGCGCTGCTCGACAACTGCGACCGCGTCGCCATCGCCTGCCAGGCCCAACTGGTCAACGTCATCGCGCCGATCCGGACCGAGCCCGGCGGCCCCGCCTGGCGGCAGAGCATCTTCCACCCGTTCGCGCTGACCGCGCGGCACGCCGGCGGGACCGTACTGCGCAGCGCGCTACGCACCCCGATGCTGTCCACCAGTGCCCACGGCGACGTCCCCGCCACCCGGGTCACCGCCGTGCACCACCCCGACCGCGGCGAGCTCGTCATCCTCGCAGCGAACCGCGACCGGATGAACCCGGCCCGCCTGAGCGTCGGGTTGCGGGGATTCGACCCCCGCGGGGCCGGCTCGATCACCCTCACCGAGCACCTGTCGATCAGCGATGACGACCCGAACGCCACCAACTCCGCCGAGCAACCCGACCGCGTCGTCCCGCGGCCGGCCTCGGGCACGACCGTCGCCGACCATGAGCTGAGCGCCACCCTGCCGCCCCAGTCCTGGCACGTCATCCGACTCAGCTACGCGCCCGGCGCGTGAACCGGAACCCACCCTGCGAAGGAGCAGCCATGAACGCGACCCATCCCCCGTTGAACACCCTGTCTCGCAGACGATTTCTCACCGCCACCGGCATGATCGGCGCTGGCGCCGTCCTGAGTGCCTGCGGGGGCGGCTCGAACGCGCCGGGAGCGCAGCCGGAATCCGGTGGCGGCGGCGCCAGCGGTTACGACGGGCCCGACGTCGAGCTGGCGTTCTGGAACGGCTTCACCGGCGGCGACGGGCCGGTCATGCAGAAACTCGTCGACACGTTCAACGCCGAGCATCCGAACATCACCGTGAAGATGACGGTGATGGAGTGGGCGGACTACTACGCCAAGATCCCCTCGGCCGTCTCGTCGGGCAACGGGCCGGACGTCGGCATCATGCACCTCGACTCCGTCCCGACCAACGCCGCCCGCAACGTCATCGTCCCGCTCGACGACGTCGCCGATGCGCTCGGGCTGCAGAAATCCGATTTCGCCGAGATCGTGTGGGACGCCGGCGTGTACGAGGGGCAGCGGTTCGGCATCCCGCTCGACGTGCACCCGCTGGGGTTCTTCTACAACAAGACCGTCATGGAGTCCGCGGGCCTCGATCCGGAGAATCCGCCGATGGACCACGACTCCTACATGGCGGCGCTGGAGCAGTTGAAGTCCGCCGGGATCGAAGGCCACTGGATGTCGCCGCACCCGTTCACCGGCGGGCAGACCCTGCAGTCGCTGATCTGGCAGTTCGGCGGCCAGCTGTTCAGCGACGACGGCACCGAGGCGACGTGGCACGAAGAGCCCGGCGTCAAGGCCCTGACCTGGATGGTCGACGCTATCAAGACTGGCTACAGCCCCACCGACGTCGGGCAGGACGCCGATGCCATCGCGCTGCAAAACGGCAAGACCGCCTTCAACTGGAACGGCATCTGGCACATCAACACCCTGAAGGAAGTGCCGAACCTCGACTGGGGCGTGGCGCCGCTGCCCAACATCGGTGGCGAGCAGGCCGCCTGGGCCGGATCGCACAATTTCGTGCTCCCCAAGCAGCGCACCCCGGACGAGAACCGGCTCACCGCCGCCCGAGTGTTCATCAACTGGGTCAGCCAGCAGTCGCTGGCCTGGGCCGAGGGCGGCCAGGTGCCCGCCCGCAACTCCGTGCGCGAGTCCGCCGAGTTCGAAGCGCTGCCGGAACAGTCGACGCTGGCCGAGCAGGTCGACTACCTGCGCTTCCCGCCGCCGATTCCCGGCATCGACGACGCCTTCGCCGACTTCGACCAGGCGCTCAACGAGGCGGTGTTGTTGACCAAGGAGCCCGCCCAGGCGCTGTCCGACGCGGCCGAACGCGCGAACAAGAAGCTGGAAGAGAACCGGAAGAAATACGGGGAGTGACCCGTGGCGAGTTCGCCCCCGAGAATCCGCCGCTACGCGCCGTGGACGCCGTATGCGTTCATGGCCCCGTTCCTGCTCATCTTCCTCACCTTCGTGGGGTTCCCGGCCGTGATGGGGCTGTGGATCAGCCTGCACGACTGGGACTACATGCTGGAGGCGAAGCCGTTCGTCGGCTTCGACAACTACCTCGTCCTGTTCGACTCGTCGTCAGCGGCGTTCGAGATGTTCTGGAACGGCATGCGCGCCACCGGCATCTTCACCGTCGCCAGCGTGCCGTTCCTGGTCGCCATCCCGTTGGCGCTGGCGGTCCTGCTGAACCGGCGGTTCAAGGGCCGCACGTTCTTCCGCGCGGTGTTCTTCATGCCCTACGTGCTGGGCGTCGCGGTGGTCGGCTTGTTGTTCCGGTTCATCCTCGATCCCAACATCGGCATCGTGAACGGGTTGACCGGCTGGTCGATCCCGTGGATCACCGCGCAGCCGTGGGCCTGGATCAGCCTCGTGGCGATGACGGTGTGGTGGACGTTGGGCTTCAACACGGTCATCTACATCGCCGGCCTCCAGGACATTCCGACCGAGCTCTACGACGCGGCCAAGGTCGACGGCGCATCGGCGTGGCAGCAGTTCCGCCACGTCACGCTGCCCGGGATGCGGATGGTGATGATCTTCGTGGTGACGATCACCGTGCTCGCTTCAGCCAACATGTTCGGCCAGGCCGACCTGGTCACGAACGGCGGCCCCGGTGATTCCACCCGCACGGCCCTGATGGTGTTTCTCGACGAAGGCCTCGGCGCGTTCCGCATGGGCAGCGCCGCGGCGATGTCGTACCTGCTGGCCGTGGTTCTCGGGCTCGTCTCGATCATCAACGTCCTCGCCATGCGAGAGAGAAGGAGGCCGAAATGGCGCTCCTGACGCGCACGGAGCAGCACACGTCGGCTGCGCCTTCGCAACCCGGACAGCCGCCGGGATCGCTGGTCCGCTCGGCGGTGTTCTGGATCTTCCTGCTGGTCCTGGCGCTGGTGTTCGTCGGGCCGATCGTGTGGATGTTCCTCACCTCGATCAAGACCAATCCGGAAGCCACCTCGATCCCGCCGACCATCCTGCCGGACAACGTGACCTTCGGCGCCTACGAAGACCTGCTGCACGTCGGCGGCTCGTACCCGGTGCTGCGGTGGTTCCTCAACAGCCTGGTGGCCGCGACCCTGCACATGCTGCTGGTTCTCACGGTCGCCTCGACCGCGGCCTACGCGTTGGCGCGCCTGGAGTTCAAGCTGCGCGGGCTGTTCTTCGTCGTGATCATCTCGACGCTGTTCGTGCCCGGCTTCGTATTCCTGCTGCCCAACTACATCATCATCGACCGCCTCGGCTGGCTCGACACCATCTGGGCGCTGGTCGTGCCGGGTGCCGCCGGCGCGTTCGGCGTGTTCTTCCTGCGCCAGTTCTTCGCGATGCTGCCAGGTGAGCTGGAAGAAGCCGCCCTGATCGACGGCGCCAACCAGTGGCAGATCTTCACCCGCGTGGTGCTGCCCAACTCCAAGCCGGCGCTGGCCACCTTGGCGGTGCTGTCGTTCCTGAGCAATTGGAACGACTTCATCTGGCCCATCTACGTGTTGTTCAGCCCGGAGCGGCTCACGCTGCCGGCCGGGCTGCGGCTGCTACAGGGCGCCTACACCACCGACTATCCGGTCATGATGGCCGGCGCCTTCATCGCCAGTGTTCCCGTGTTGATCCTGTTCCTGTTCACCCAGCGCTACGTCATCGAAGGCGTCTCGCGCAGCGGCTTGAAAGGATGATCTCCTCCGTGCACCCAGCTTCTCTCGCCCGTCCCCTTCTCGGCGTCGCCGCCGCGCTCGCCTTGACCATCTCACTCGTCCCTGCCGGTTCAGCTGCCCCTGAGGAGGCCGATGCCGAGGTGAGCACGCAGAACCCGATCTCGTCGCCGTTCTCCGACACCTATGCCGACCCCGCGATCCTGCGCGGCAAAGACGGCTGGTGGTACCTGTACGCCACCAGCGACCCGCTCCACGCGGGCCAGAGCCCGTTCGGGTTGATGCACATCGCGCGGACCCGCGACTTCGTGGACTGGGAGTACATCGGCAACGTCTTCTCCGAGGAGAACCGGCCGGGCTGGGCGACGGACTCGTCGTTCTTCTGGGCACCGGACATCCGCTACATCGACGGGCAGTACGTGCTGTACTACACCGTCACCGACACCGTCGACGAGCCCGGCGAGTGGAACTACGCCATCGGCGCGGCCACGGCACCCACACCGGTCGGGCCGTGGACCGACACCGGCGGACCGGTCGTCGGGCCTCGCCCTCGGGGCGACGGGGACTACAACTGGACCATCGATCCAGCCGGGTTCACCGACGATGACGGCAAGCGCTACCTGTACTTCGGCAGCTACGTCGGAGGACTCTGGGTCACTGAGCTCGACGAGACCGGCACCCGAGCCATCGGCGAGCCGGTCCAGGTAGCCCACGACGAACGCTACGAGGCGCCGTACGTCGTCAAGCGCGACGGCTACTACTACCTGATGGCTTCGTCGGCCAACTGCTGCGCGGGCCCGGTCACCGGCTACAGCGTGTACGCCGGGCGCTCGACGAGTCCGCTCGGGCCGTTCGTCGACCACGAGGGGGTCTCACTGCTCGACTCGCGGGTCGGCGGGACGCAGGTGGTCACCCAGAACGGAAACCGGTGGATCGGCGTCGGGCATCACTCGATCTTCACCGACGTGTCCGGTCAGGACCACATCCTGTACCACGCCATCGACCGCACCGATCCATGGCTGAACGAGCCTGGTGGGGTCAACCGCCGGCCCACCTTGATCGACCGGCTGGACTGGATCGACGGCTGGCCCGTGGCCCGGGCCGGCGCCGGGCCGAGCGACAGTCCGCAGCCCGCGCCGGTGACCGCGAGCGAACTCGGCATCGACAGCGCCGATCCGGCTTCCGGCGAGGCGTTCCGACCGGTGTCCGGCGAATGGAGCACCGGCGAGGAGGACGGCGCGGGCGCCTTCGCTCGCCTCGTCCCCGGCGACGGCGAAGCTGCGACCGTGGCCTCCGCGCAGCGCGCACCCCGCGAGGTTCGGTTCGAGGCGGATGTCCGCGGCGATGGCATCTTCGCCGTGGAACTGGCCGGAGCGGGCCGCAACGGCATCACCACGACCGTCGACCCGGTCGAGCGCGAGCTGACGGTCGAAGTCAGGCGGGGGCGGCAGGTGACCCGCGAGTCGGCTCCACTGCCGCAGCGTTTCGACCCGGCCGTGTGGTCGGCGCTGGCTGTGGAGGTCCGCGATGGCAGCCTGCACGCTGTCGTGGCCGAGAGCAGGCTCGGCGACGTCGACGCGGAAGTCACGCTCGACCTGCCGCGCGGCACGGCCAAGCCACGCCCGGTGCGGCTGACGGCGACCGGCGCTGAGGTCCATGTCGACAACGTCACCGTCGTCACGGCCCACGATCCGGTCAGCGAGCCGGTGGCCGAGCCCACGGCCGGCCGGGAGTCGTTCGCCGAGGAGTTCGACGGCGCGCTCGACGACTCGTGGACGTGGCTGCGTCCGGACGACGCCATCACCGTGGGCGACGGCGCCCTGAGCTGGCCGCTGACCGACGGCGACATCGTCGGCAGCGACAACACCGGTGCTCTGCTGCTGCGGGATCAGCCGGCCGGCGACTGGATCGCCGAGACGAAACTCCACCTCGACCTCGGCACCGACACGTTCCGGAACTACCAGCAGGCCGGCATGATCGTCCGGGTGGACGACGACCATCTGCTCCGGCTCGGCAACGTCGCCATCTGGGGCACCCGGCAGGTCGAGTTCGGCAAGGAGATCGACGAAGACGGCACCCTGCGCTGGGGCGCCCACCTCGGCGGGCCGACCGCGGAGACGATGTGGCTGCGAATCGCCCACTCCACCGACCCGGTGACCGGCGAGCACCGGTACCGGTCGGCGACCTCTCGCGACGGCGAGAGCTGGCGCTGGGGTGCGACCTGGACACTGCCCGCCTCGACCGACCCGCAGATCGGGCTCTACGCCGGTGGCGGCGCGAATCCGGCCACGGTGGCGTCGTTCGACTACTTCCGGATCCACCACGCTTCGTGAGGAGAATCCTTGCCGGGCTGGCCGGGTCGGTGCTGGCGCTCGTCGCCTGCACCGCCCCGGCCGGTGACGACAACCCGTCGACCGCCACGACCCTGCCGACCAGAGAGCAGAACGCCATGGGCTTCACCAACCCCGTCCACGATCGCGACTTCCCCGACCCCGCCGTCATCTCGGTCGACGGCACCTGGTTCGCCTACGCCACCAACTCCCGCGCCGGACACATGCCGGCGCTGCGCTCCAGAGACCTGGTGACCTGGGATCCGGTCGGAGACGCGATGCCGGAGCTGGCGCCCTGGGTGACCGCCGGGCGCACCTGGGCCCCGGAAGTGGCGGTGCACGGCCCGGACCGCTATGTGGCGTACTACACCGCGTTGGGCACCGACAGCGGGCGCCAGTGCATCGGGCGAGCCGTGGCGTCGTCGCCGGAGGGCCCGTTCGTCGACGAGTCGGCCGAACCGCTGATCTGCCAGGCCGACGAAGGCGGTTCCATCGACGCCAGCCCGTTCACCGATACCGACGGCACGCGGTACCTGCTGTGGAAGAACGACGGCAACGCCATCGGCGTCGACACGTGGATCTATGCCCAGCGACTCAGCCCGGACGGCTTGACCTTGACCGGTGCGCCGGTCCGGCTGATCAAACAGGACCAGGCCTGGGAGGGAGCCCTGGTGGAAGGGCCGTTCCTGTGGCTTCACGACGGGCGCTACTACCTGTTCTACTCCGCCAACGACTACGGCTCGGACGCCTACGCCGTCGGCTATGCGGTGTGCGACGGGCCGATGGGACCGTGCGTCAAGCCGTCGGGCAGCGCGGCCGGGCCGATTCTGACGACCACCGAGGACGCGGCGGGGCCAGGACACTGCGTCGTGGTGGAGAAGGACGGCCGGACGTGGATGGTTCACCACGCCTGGCCGCCGGACGCCGTGGGTTCGGCCGTACCCGGCCGGACGATGTGGCTGACCGAGCTGACATGGGACGACGGCCGGCCCGTGCTCGACGGCCCCAGGGCCGAGGTCCCGATTCTTCCCTGACCGCGGGGTTGACGCCCCAGTAACACCCGGTTACGGTCGTCGCTACGTTCGGTCAGAAATCGATTGCTCAGGAGTCTGCGCATGCCTCCTCACGGTCCACGACCGCCCGGAGCGATCAGCCGTCGGCGGTTCCTCGGTGGTTCCATGGCCCTCGCCGGCGCCGCCGCGGCGGCTTCCCTGAGCGGCTGCGGGTCTTCGAGCGCAGCAGCCGAAGGCCCCTTGCAGTTCTGGAACTTCTACGCACCTCCGCCCAGCGACGATCCCGCCACGGTGGCGCGGGCGCAATGGATGCAAGCAACCGTCGACCAGTGGAATGCCGAGAACTCCGAGCAGATCGAGCTCGTCTTCGCTCCCGTCCTGGGCAGCGAGAAGCTGTCGACGGCCTTCGCCGCCGGCACCGGGCCGGACATCTTCCTGATCAGTCCCGGCGACATCATCCGCTACATCAACGGCGACGTCCTGGTCGACCTCGAGCCGTACCTGAGCCAGGAGGCCATCGACGACTTCTTCCCGGACAACATGGCCACCCGCGTCGTCGGCGACCAAGTCTTCGCCCTGCCGATGGAGATCGAGCCGCTGGCGCTGTACTACAGCCGCCCGGCCTTCGAGCAGGCCGGACTCTCCGAAGGCGACATCCCCGCCACCTGGGACGAGCTTCTCGACATCGCCGACAAGCTCGTTTCGGCCGGTCAGGGCGGCTGGGTCGTACCCACCACCCAGGGCTACTACCAGAACTTCGTCTGGTACCCGTGGATGTGGCAAGGCGGCGGACGCGTCATGTCCGACGACGGCATGAGCGCCGCGTTCGACTCGCAAGCCACCATCGACGCGCTGACGCTGTGGAAATCCGGTGTCGAACTGGGCCTGACCCCGCGCGTGGAACCGGCCGGAGACGACATCGTCAGCTCGTTCGTCGAGGGCTACGCCTCCATGTGGCAAAGCGGCATCTGGTCGATCTCCGACTTTCAGCGCAAGGCGCCGGACTTCGACCTGGGCGTGTTCCCCCTGCCCGTCCCACCCGGTGGAGAGCCGGCCACGTCACTGGGCGGCTGGGCCTTCGCCGCCAACGCGATGGGCCGCAACCCCGACGCCGCCGCCCGGTTCTGCGCCTGGGCGCTGGGCTCCACCGACGACGCCGGCATCACTCGGGTGGCCGAGTGGTGCGTGCAGACCAAGACCGACATTCCGCCGCGGCAGTCCGCGCTGGACCGCGCCAACGAGATGGGCGGATTCGACACCGAGCTCATGCGGACCTTCCGCGACGACATCTTCCCCAGCGGCCGGGGTGAACCACGCTTCCCACCGGTGATCTACAAGGCGGTCTCGGACGCGATCCAGTCCTGTCAACTCGCCGGGGGCGACGCAGCCGACCAAGCCGCGACCGGGGCCCAGGCGATCGACGCGTACCTGCAAACCTACGAGGGGGCGCAGCTGTGACCGGAGCCATCGACACCGCCGGGCCCGCGCCCGCCACGCACAAGCGTCCCGGCCGATCCCGCGCCGCCGCCAGCGACCTGGCCAAGCGGGAACGGCGCGCGGCCTACCTGTTCCTGTCGCCCAACCTGATCGGGCTCACCGTCTTCGTCGCCGTGCCGATGCTGCTGTCGATCGTGCTGGCGTTCTTCAGCGTCGACGGCTTCGGCGGCTACACGTTCGTGGGCACGGCCAACTTCGAGCGCATGGTCGGCGACCCGCAGTTCATCGACAGCCTCGGCCGCACGATGATCTACCTGTTCGTGCTGGTGCCCGGTCTGTTCCTGTCCGGGTTGGGCTTGGCGCTGCTGGTGCGCAGCCAGTTCCCGCTGGTCGGGCTGTTTCGCACCGCGTTGTTCGCGCCCAACGTCGTCAGCCTCGTGGTCGTCGCACTGATCTGGAACTTCCTGCTGACCGACGACGTCGGCTTCGTCGCCAAGCTGCTCGGCCGGCTCGGTATCACCGCGCCGTCGTGGCTGGGCGATCCGAGCTACGCCCTGGGCACCGTCATGGTCATCACGATCTGGTTCTCCATGGGCTACTACATGTTGATCTTCCTCGCCGGGCTGCAGGACATCCCCCGCGAGTTCTACGAGGTGGCCAGTATCGACGGCGCCGGGCCGTGGCAGACCTTCCGCAACGTGACCTGGCCGATGCTCAAGCCGACGAGCTTTTTCATCCTGCTGACGTCGACCATCGCGGTGATGACCGGCGGGCTGGAGATGCTGGTGATCCTCACCTCCGGTGGTCCCGCCAACTCGACCACGCTGATCGTCTACTACGTCTACCAGCAGGCTTTCGTGTACGGAGAATTCGGCTACGCGTCCGCGATCGGGTCCATCATGGTCCTGATCCTGCTGGCGTGGTCGGCGCTGCTGTTCGCCCTCACCCGGGGAGGCCGGTTCACCCATGCCGACTGACACCGCCACCGCACCGCCGGCCCGGCACGCGCCGGCGCCGCCCACCGGACAGCGACGCTTCCTGGTCCGCCGCAGCCACCGCAAGAAGGCCGCGCTGTTCACCGTCGTGGGGATCATCGCGATCATCACCGCGTTTCCGCTGTTGTGGATGATCACGAGCTCGTTCAAGGGCCCGGACGAGGTGCTCAGTACCGACATCCTGCCCAGCGCGCCGACGGTGGACAACTTCGACTACGTGTTCACCTCGGTGCCTTTCACCCGGTACCTGTTCAACAGCTTCATCATCTCGGTGACCGTCACCGTGGTGGCGCTGTTCTTCCACTCGATGGCCGCCTACGCCCTGGCTCGGCTGAAGTTCCGGGGCCGCGACACGATCTTCATCGCGGTGTTCTCGACGCTGTTGGTGACCGCGCCGGTGGTGCTGGTTCCGCTGTTCCTGGTGGTGCATCGCCTCGGGCTGCTCAACAGCTATGCCGGGCTGATCATCCCGGCGATCTTCAGCGCATTCGGCATCTTCCTGCTGCGGCAGTTCTATCTCACGATCCCGGCCGAACTCGAAGAGGCGGCGATCTTGGACGGCTGCGGGTACTGGATGATCTATCGCAAGATCATCCTGCCGATGAGCAAGTCGATCTTCGCGGCGCTGGCGGTGCTGTTCTTCCTCGCCAACTGGAACTCTTTCCTGTGGCCGCTGGTCGCCACGACCGACCAGGACCTCCAAGTCGTGCAACTCGGGATCGTCAGCTTCTTCGAGGAACACTCCGCCGACTGGAACTACGTCCTCGCCGCGGCCTTCGTCGCCGCGATCCCGACCCTCATCATCTTCGGCTTCTTCCAACGCAAGATCGTCGAATCCGTCAAGACCTCCGGCATGAAGTAAATGATCATGTTCACTAGGCAATCCCCTGCCCCACCACCCGTACACACCTCGTGATGCGGCAGAACGCCTAGGGGTGCACCGCACCCACCGCACATCAACGAAACGTCAGGAGCGCACCACGTGACCAGCAGTCTGTCCTCCGGCCTCGGCGGCATCGCCCTGCGCACCTCCGCCGTCACCCGCTCGATCTCGGCCGAGAACTTCACCGGCGCGAAAGGCGCAGGTGGCATGGCGACCGAAGGCACCGGCGCGCGAGCGGCCACCGGACTGGGCCAAGGGTGGAAGATCTCCCCCTCGATCCACATCGCCCCTGGTGAAACCGCCGTGCTCGGCGAGATCGACGGCCCGGGAACCATCACCCACATCTGGTGCACCACCGCGCCGCACCAGGCGTGGCGGCGTACGCTGCTGCGCATCCACTGGGACGGCGAGCAGGAACCCGCCGTCGAGGTCCCGCTCGGTGACTTCTTCTGCAACGGCTGGAACATCTTCAGCCAGGTCAGTTCGGTACCGGTGGCGGCGAACCCGAACGGCGGGTTCAACGCGTACTGGCCGATGCCGTTCCGGCGCTCGGCCCGGATCACCCTGGAGAACCTGTCCGCCGCCGAGATCGTCCTCTACTACCAGATCGACTACGAGCTCGACGACGTTCCCGACGACGCCAGCTACCTGCACGCGCAGTGGCGGCGCAGCCACCCCGTCCCCCGCGGCGAGGTGCACACGCTGCTCGACGGCGTGCAGGGCGCTGGTCACTACGTCGGCACCTACCTGGCGTGGGGCGTCAACGACCCCGGCTGGTGGGGCGAGGGCGAGGTGAAGTTCTACCTCGACGGCGACGACGAGTTCCCCACCATCTGCGGTACCGGGACCGAGGACTACTTCGGCGGTGCCTGGAACTTCGACGTCCCCGGTACCGGGTACACCGCGTTCACCACGCCGTATCTCGGCTTGAACCAGGTGCTGCGCCCGGACGGCCTCTACGCCAGTCAGCAGCGTTTCGGGATGTATCGCTGGCACCTCCCCGACCCGATCCGGTTCGCCGAGGACCTCCGGGTCACGGTGCAGAGCCTGGGCATCGGGCCGGGGCATCACAACGGGCTCCCTCACCGCTACCGCCCGACCAGCGACGACATCGCCTCCACGGCGTGGTTCTACCTGGACCGGCCGAGCACGCCGTCGCGGCCGGAAACACCGGGACTGATCGACCTCGAGGTGGACTGACGCCCGACCCGCGGACGGCCGAGGTCAAGTCACGTGGACGTCGATGCCGTGCCGGCCGGACGAGCCGTTCGGCGCCGGCGGCGCCTGCTCACTGGTCTGGACTTCGCCGTCCGCGGTGACCGCGCGGACCTGCAGTGTGTGATCGCCTGGCTCGGCGTCCCACTCGTAGATCCACTGGCGCCACGTGTCGGCGCTCGGGACGTCGGCCAGGCGGGCCGGCTGCCACGATCCGTCGTCGACGCGGACCTCTACGCGCTCGATGCCGCGGTGCTGTGCCCAGGCCACGCCGGCGACGGCGACCGTGCCTGCGGTGACGTCGTCGCCGGAAGCCGGGACGTCGATCCGCGAGGCGACTTTCACCGGGCCCCGCTCAGCCCAGCCGCGGGTCGTCCAGTACGCCTCGAACGCGTCGAACCGGCTCACCTCGAGGTCGACCACCCACTTGGTGGCGCTGACGTAGCCGTACAGGCCCGGCACGATCATCCGCACCGGGAACCCGTGCTCGAGGGGCAGCGGCTCGCCGTTCATCCCGACGGCCAGCAGCGCATCGCGACCGTCGGTGAGCGCTTCAAGGGGCGTACCGGCGTTCCATCCGTCGTCGGAGGTCGACAGGACGGCGTCGGCGTCAGGCAACGGGCGGGCCAGCGCGAGGACGTCGGCGATCGGCACGCCCGTCCACAGCGCGTTGCCGATCAGACCGCCGCCGACCTCGTTGGAGACACAGTTCAACGTCAGCCACCGATCGACCAAGCCCATCTCGATCAATGCGTCGTAGTCGATCTCGACTTCGCGTTCGACCATGCCGTGGATACGCAGCGTCCAGTCGGCGGGGTGGATCAGCGGCTCGGACAGCGCGGTGTCGATGCGGTAGAAGTCGGCGTTCGGCGTGCGCCACGGTTCGGCGCCGTCGACGCCGAGGTCGACGCTGGCCGGTACGTCCGGCGTCGGCAGGTCGATGCTGGCGGCCAGCTCCTCGCGGGAACTTTCCACGCCGACGCGCCGGGAGGCCAGCCACCGTCCGACACCGGTGCCGGTGACGGCGAACGCCGCAGCGGCCGTCGCGGCGGTGAGGAACGCCCGCCGGCTCGTCGCCTCAGGCGAGGACGCTGGTGTCTGTGCGGTCGGCTGATCGACCTGGCGCGAGAGTCCGACCAGCCAACTCAGCGCCGGCAGCGCCACGACTCCGGCAGCACCGACCGGAATGAGGTCGGCGCCGGTGGTGTCCGGCCGGCTCCACACGGCGATACCCGCCACGGCCAGAAGGGCCAATGCGGCCAGGTGGCCTGCGCCTGGCCTGCGTTCGCTGAGCACGCCCACCCCGACGCCGAGGGCCACCAGCACCACAGCCATACCGCCGAGCAGGACGGCCTTGTCGGCGGTACCGAACCACTCGATGGCGAAATCTTTCAGCCAGCCCGGCGTCATGTCGATGAACGTCTCACCCACCGCGACGAACGGCGTCGTTCCGCGCGCCAAGGCTCCGGCGACGAGTTCGGCTGCGGCCAACCCCGCAGCGAGGGCAAGCACACCAGCCAACGCCGAGCGCCAGCGCGGCGTCTGCGGCGTGCTCGCCGAAGGCTGCGGCCGCGTGGATGGACGGGACGAAGTACTCACACCACGATCATGCGCCGCCGCGCTGATCGATGACACAGCCCGAGCATGATCGTCATCGATTGTTCAGAATCTGCCGGTGCAAGCGCCGCGGGCCGACCCGCTGGACAAGAGCAAGCCCAGTGGGAGTCTTGGCTCGAGGGACCATCCGCGCGCATTCTGATCACACCGTGAGGTAGCGACATGCTTCTCGAGAACAAGAACGCCATCGTCTACGGCGCCGGAGCGATCGGGCGAGCAGTCGCCCTCGGTTTCGCCGGCGAAGGCGCCACGGTCCACTTGGCCAGTCGCACGGCGGAACCACTCGAGGCCGTGGCCGACGAGATTCGTGCGGCCGGCGGCGCCGTGGAGACTGCACAGCTCGACGCGCTCGACGAAACAGCCGTCGCCGAGCATGCCGACGCCGTCGCCGCCCGAGCCGGACGCATCGACGTCTCCATCAACCTGATCTCCGTTGGCGACATCCAGGGAACACCACTCGCGCAGATGTCGGTGGCCGACTTCGAACAGCCGATTCACACCGCGGTTCGGACGACGTTCCTGACGGCGAGGGCGGCTGCGCGCCACATGATCGAGCAGCGATCGGGGGTGATCTTGACGTTCGGCGGTGTCGGCGATCCGATGCAGGACTACTTCATCGGCGGCTTCCAGGTGTCACTCGCCGCCGTCGACATGCTTCGCAAACAGCTGGCCGCCGAGCTCGGCCCGCACGGCATCCGCGTCGTCGGCTTGAAGACCGGCGGCATTGCCGAGACCATCCCGGAGGACTTCCCGGGTCGAGACGCTCTCGTCGAGTCCCTCGTGCAACCCACGATGCTGGGCCGTACAGCCACCTTCCGAGACGTCGCTGACGTGGCCGCCTTCGCCGCGTCGGATCGGGCGGCCTCGATCACCGGCTCGGAGTTGAACATCACCTGCGGCGCCATCGTGGACTAGACCGGACTTGGCGGGCGCACCCCTGGGATTTCTGTCGCATCAACAGGCGTGCATGGGTGGTGCACTGGGGAATTGCCTAGTGAACATGATCATTTACGGCGGCGACGTGGGGAGCGATGGCGCGGAACGAGCGGCCGCGATGACTCAGCGCGTCCTTCTCGGCCGCGGAGAGCTCGGCGGTGGTGCGTGACTCGCCCTCGGGTACGAAGATCGGGTCGTAGCCGAAGCCGTTCGCCCCGCGCGGTTCTCGGATCAGCCTGCCCTCGACCCGGCCTTCCGCCACGAACTCGCGCCCGTCGGGCCGGACGAGAGCCGCGACGCTGACGAAGGCGGCGCCGCGATGCTCGTCCGGCACGTCCTGCAGCTGAGCGAGCAGAAGGTGCAGGTTGGCGGCGTCGCCGGCGCCGGGGCCGGCCCACCGCGCGGAGAAGATCCCGGGCATGCCGTTCATCGCGGCCACGGTGATGCCGGAATCGTCGGCCAGCGCCGGCAGCCCGGTGCCCGCAGCCACGGCCCGGGCCTTCAGCAGCGCGTTCTCGGTGAACGTCAGGCCGGACTCGACCACGTCGCCGACCTCGGGGAACTCAGCGACACTCGTCAGGTCGACGACGACACCGGCCTCGGCCAGGATGCGGCGGATCTCGACGACCTTGTGCTCGTTGCGAGTGGCCAGCACCACCCGCGAGGCAGTGCCGGTCACGATGCCAAGACGTTCTTCTGCAACTCGGTGAGCTCCCGGCAACCCGCCTCGGCCAGCCCCAGCAACGAATCGAGCTCGAAGCGATCGAACGGCTCGCCCTCGGCGGTGCCTTGCACCTCGATGTAGCGCCCGTCGCCGGTCAGCACGACGTTCATGTCCGTTTCGGCGCGCACGTCTTCCTCATAGCACAGGTCGAGCAACGGCTCGCCGTCCACGACACCGACCGAGATCGCCGCGACCGAGTCGGTGAGCACGGTGTCCGACGCCAGCAGACCACGCTCGCGCATCCACGACACGGCGTCGTGCAGGGCGACGTAGGCACCGGTGATGGCAGCCGTCCTCGTGCCGCCGTCCGCCTGCAACACGTCGCAGTCGAGCACCAGGGTGTTCTCGCCCAGCGCAGCAGTGTCGATGATGCCGCGCAAGGAGCGTCCGATCAGCCGCGAGATCTCGTGTGTGCGCCCGCCGATACGACCCTTGACCGACTCGCGGTCGGACCGCGTGTTCGTCGAGCGCGGCAGCATCGCGTACTCGGCCGTGACCCACCCGAGCCCGGAACCCTTGCGCCAGCGCGGCACCCCTTCGGTGACCGAGGCCGCGCAGAGCACGCGGGTACGGCCGAACTCGATGAGAACCGATCCCTCGGCGTTGTCGAGCCAGCCACGGTTCATCGTGACCGGGCGGAGCTGGTCGGCCTGCCGGCCGTCGGTGCGAGTCATGGGCTCCAAGCTATCGGTTCGGCTACAGCGGCGGTCGAGCGACGTGCCCGATCAGTACAAGTGCAGCGGATACACCTCGAACGACGTGGCGAAGCGGCACCCGAGGCGGGTCCCGGCCTCACGAGCCAAGCCCTCGAGGAACTCCGCCGGGTCGGGATGATCGGGGCCGAGGGCTTCCAAGTACGCTGCGTGGGCGCGCAGCGAAGCGACGCCGAGCTCGAACGTGTCGGTGATCTCGACCGCGTGCTGTGCCTCGGGCGATCCGGCCGCCCAGACGGCGCGGACGCCGTTCCACGGTTCGAACCCTTCGTCGACGAGCTCGCGGAACACCCAGCGATTGCCGGCGTCACGGGCGGCATCGATGACGGCGCGCCCGACGGCGATGTGATCGGCCTGGTTGAGCATCGTCCCGCCGTAGGTCTCACGCGGGTTTCCCGTGATGACGATGTCGGGCCGGTGCCGGCGGATCACGCGCGCCAGGTCACGGCGTAGCGCCAAGCTGTACTCCACGACGCCGTCGGGATACCTGAGGAACTCCACGTCGTCGACGCCCACGATGCGCGCAGACTCGCGCTCCTCCGCTTCGCGCAGCGGGCCGGCCGTCTCCGGCGGTATCGAGTCGATGCCGGCCTCACCGCTGGTGACGAGGCAATAGGCCAGCTGCTTGCCCTGTTGGGTCCAGCGCGCGACCGCGGCCGCGGCGCCGTACTCGATGTCGTCCGGATGCGGAGCGATCACCAGTGCGGACTGCCAGTCCTCCGGCAGCGGCTCCAGTGGCGAGACGTCGGCCATCAGACCTCCCAGGTGGCGTCGGGCACGGCCGCTTCCACCGGCCCGTCGTACACGGCCCGAGCAGCAGTGACGGCCCGGTGCGGATCGCCCCATGGTGGCACGTGCGTGACCACCAGCCGCTGTGCGCCCGCCGCGGCGGCGTGCTCACCGGCTTGCCGGCCCGTCAGGTGGATGTCCGGCGGATGCTCGTCGCCGTCGTCGAACGCCGCCTCGCACAGCAGCAGATCGGCGTCGCGGGCGAGCTCGACCAACGCCGCGGCAGGTCCGGTGTCACCGGAGTACACGACCGCCTTGCCGTCACGCTCGACGCGGATGGCGTAGGCCGGCACCGGATGGGCCACGCGCACGACACGCAAGGTGAACGGGCCGACGTCGAAGGCGCCGTCGGGATGGGTGGCGAAGTCGAACACGCCGGTCAACCCGGGCTCCGGTTCGCGCCCGTAGGCCGCGGCCATCCGCTTCGCCGAACCTTCCGGCCCGTACACCGGGATACGTCGGTCGATCCCCACCCCGTAGCGCAATGCCACGTAGAGCCCGCACAGGTCCATGCAGTGGTCGGGATGCAGGTGGCTGAGCACGACCGCGTCGACGTCGGCGAGGCCTTCGGTGCCGACATGACGCTGCAACGGACCCAGCGCACCGTTACCCAGATCGACGACGATCCGCGCTCCGTCAGCCTCGATCAGATAACCCGAGGCGGGCGAGTCCGGGCCGGGCATCGAGCCGGAACAGCCCAGCACCGTCAACCGCATCGTCACGCCTCCTCGCCTGCGCGTCGCACCACCGGAATCTCACTCGTCTCTTCCACCGAGGCGATCTCGGGCCCGAGGAACCGGTTGCCGAGCCGGAGGAACGGACGCGGGTCGCCGGTCGAGCGGAACTGGTGCCGCGGCGGCTCGGTGCGGTCCGCACGCATGAGGTCGTGCTCGGCCAGCACGCGGAACACGTCCTTGGCGGTCTCTTCCGCGCTGCTGACCAGGGTCACCTGGTCGCCCATCACGTAGGCGATGACGGCGGTGAGTAGCGGATAGTGCGTGCAGCCGAGGACGAGAGTGTCGACGCCGGCTTCGCGGACCGGGTCGAGGTACTCGTGAGCGACCCGCTCGAGGTCAGGCCCGTGGGTGACGCCCTGCTCGACGAACTCCACGAAGCTCGGGCAGGCGCGGGTGGTGATGCGCAGATGCGGCGCCGCGGCGAAAGAGTCTTCATACGCGCGCGACGTCACCGTCGCCGTCGTACCGATGACACCGATGTGCCCGTTCCGCGTCGCCGCGACGGCACGTCTGACCGCCGGTTGAATGACCTCGACCACCGGGACGTCATAGCGTTCGCGGGCGTCGCGCAACACCGCACTGCTCGCCGAGTTGCACGCGATGACGAGTATCTTCACACCCTCGGCGACGAGGGAATCCATGACGTCGAGCGCGTACGACCGCACCTGTGCGATCGGCCTGGGGCCGTACGGCCCGCGGGCGGTGTCGCCGACATAGAGGACCGGCTCGTGCGGGAGCTGATCGAGCACGGCGCGAGCGACCGTGAGACCGCCCACGCCGCTGTCGAAGATCCCGATAGGTGCGTCGTTCATCGCTGCACGAGCGTACGCCGCCACGTCCGCGGACGACGATCACCCGGGTGCCGACGTGTCGAAGGCCACGTTTCCGGTCGTTCCGGGCGGTGGTCGTCGTGTGATCGTTGCCTGTGATCGTGGGGGCGTGCTTATCGGCGGTGGTTGCCTCATGATCGCGCATGCGGCGTGATCATGAGTCATCGCCGGCGCGATCGCACAACACCTGCGGCGATCATGGGGCACTACCGGCGTCACCGCGCCACAAGCGACCCATGATCTCCGCTGCGGCGTGATCATGAGGCATCGCCGGCGCCAACGCACAACACCTCTGGCGATCATGAGTCACCTCCGGCGCCACAGCGCCACAGGTGACTCATGATTGACGCCGCGCCCATAATCCGCATGTTGTCTCGGCTCACGGCCCGACCGCGTCCGCTTGGTTGTCCACAAGCCGTCGATGCGGCCGGCGTTGTCCACAATTCGCCGCGAGCGCCTGTTACCCGGACAGGCGCGTGTTGATCATCGTCACCGTGAACACCCCGCAGCACGGCGATCACGCCCAGGAAGTCCATGACCTCCTGCGGCGCCAGGACTTCGTCTTTCGCTACAGCGATGTGTCGGCCTGGCTGACGTGGTCACAGGTCCGGCAGGAGATTCGAGCCGGCCGCTGGCGACGCGTGCACCGAGGCATCTACGTCGCGCACAACGGCCCCGTTTCCAGGCAGCAAGAACGCCGGATCTGCCTGCTCGCAGCACCACCTGGCTCCGCCCTTGCCGGTCTGACCGCCGCTGAGCTGGACGGGCTCGAAGGGTTCAGCGTGAACGACGCCTATCTCGTCGTTCCGGCCGGCTTGCGACGCCCCGAGCGGCCAGGTCTGATCACCAAGCTGTCTCATTGGCTTGGCCCCGAGGACGTGCATCCCGCACGCGAGCCCCGCCGCACGCGAATGGCGCGCAGCCTCGTCGACGGTGCCTCGTGGAGCACATCGGACAACTACGCCCGAGCGATCATCTTGGCCGGCGTGCAACAGCGGCTGGTTCGGTGCGCCGACCTGCGCGACGCGCTGAGCCGGCGCGGGCCGTGCTTTCGGCATGCGCTCATCGTGGAATCCATCGACGACGCCGAAGGCGGCATCGCGTCGCTACCGGAGCGCGAATTCGACCTGATCCGGCGCCGATGCCGGCTCCCCGAACCCCGACGTCAGGCGATCGTGCAGGGTCCCGACGGTCGTCACTACCTCGACGCGGACTGGCCGGTATTCGGTGTCACCGCGGAAGTTCACGGCAGCCAGCACCTGGAGGTCGTCACCTGGAATGCGGACCTGGACCGTCTGGCGGTCATCGCCGCCCACGGCCGCAGAGTGCTCCAGTTCACGTCGCACGCGGTGCGTCATCAGCGCGAACGCGTCGGTACCCTGCTCACCGATGCCTTGCGCCACGGCGGCTGGCGAGGCTGAGCCGGTGACGTCCTGACGACCCGGGCGCTCGGACTGCCATTCCGGTCTTGACCCGCAACCAACGCAGAATCGCTCGTTGACGTCGCCGCTCAAAGCAGGATCATGAGTCAACCGCGGCGCCGTAACGCCGGAAACGCCTCATGATCGCGCCGAACCCCATCACCAACCCGACGCCGAACCATCGCCCACGTCAGGCCCAGAGCTGGCCGTCCAAGCGGTCTTCGGCTTCGTCGAGCGTGCCTTCGTAGGCGCCGGTGGACAAGTACTTCCAGCCGCCGTCGGCGACAATAAACGCGATGTCGGCGCTGCGTTCCGCGGCGACCGCCTTGCCGGCCATGCCCAACGCGGCGTGCAGGACCGCTCCGGTGGAGATGCCGGCGAAGATGCCCTCGCGTTCGAGCAGTTCGCGCGTGCGCTGTACCGCCTCGCGCGGGCCGACGGAGTAGCGCGAGGTCAGCACCGACTCGTCGTAGAGCTCGGGGACGAACCCTTCATCGAGGTTGCGCAGCCCATAAACCAGTTCGCCGTAGCGCGGTTCCGCGGCGACGATCTGCACGTCGGGCAGCTTCTCGCGCAGATACCGGCCGACACCCATCAAGGTGCCGGTGGTTCCGAGTCCGGCGACGAAGTGCGTGATCTCGGGCAAGTCCTCGAGCAGCTCCGGGCCGGTCGTCTCGTAGTGGGCGAGAGCGTTGCCGGCGTTGCCGTACTGATAGAGCATGACCCAGTCCGGGTTCTCGGCGGCCAGCCCCTTGGCCACCCGCACCGCTTCGTTCGATCCGCCGGCCGCCGGCGACGCGATAATCTCCGCGCCCCACATCCGCAGTAGCTGACGGCGCTCCTCGGAGGTGTTCTCCGGCATGACACAGATCAGCCGATACCCCTTGAGTTTGGCCGCCATGGCCAGCGAGATCCCAGTGTTGCCCGAGGTCGGCTCGAGAATCGTGGCGCCGGGGGCCAGCCGCCCGTCAGCTTCGGCGGCCTCGATCATCCGCAGCGCCGGGCGGTCTTTCACCGATCCGGTCGGGTTGCGGTCTTCGAGTTTGGCCCAGAGGCGAACGTCGGGCGACGGCGACAGGCTCGGTAGCCCGACCAGCGGCGTCCGGCCAACGGAGTGCAGTAGCGACGGGTACCGCATCAGGGCGTCACGCAGGCCCGCCGCCCGCGACGGCCGGCAGCACCGTGACCACGTCGCCGTCGGACACCGGCGTCTTCTCCCCTTCGAGGAAGCGGACATCCTCGTCGTTGAGATAGACGTTCACGAACCGACGCAACGTGCCGTTCTCGATCAGCCGGTCACGCAGTCCGGCATGCCGCGACTCGAGATCGTCGATCAGGGCCGCCAAGGTGTCACCGTGGCCCTCGACAGACTTCGCGCCGTCGGTGTACTGGCGCAGGATCGTGGGGATTCGGACCTCGACGGCCATGGGACGCGCTCCTGAGTGATGGGTAGACGGACCTTCAACAGTGGAAACGATGGCAGGCGGTGCCATCATTCCCCATCGATGATCTTTACCTCTTCTTCGGTCACCTCGCCGTCGACGATGCGGAAGGATCGGAACTGCGTCTCGCCCTCGATGGCGTCCGAGACCAGCACGTAGTGCGCATTCGGCTCGGAGGCGTAGGCGACGTCGGTCCGCGACGGGTAAGCCTCGGTGTCGGTGTGTGAGTGGTAGATGACGACGGGCTCCTCGTCGCGCTCGTCCATCTCCTTGTACAGCCGCAGCAGATCCATCGAGTCGAACTCGTAGAACGTTGGCGAGCGCGCGGCGTTGATCATGGGGATGAACCGCTCTGGCCGATCGGAACCGGCCGGGCCGGCGATGACACCGCAGGCTTCGTCCGGGTGGTCCCGGCGGGCGTGGGCGATGATGGCGTCGACGAGGTCGCGGCGGATGGTCAGCACGGCTCCCAAGGATACGTGGGCGGCCGCGCGACCGGGTCACCACCAGGCGTTCTGTCGCATCACCAGGCGTGCACGGGTGGTGTGGCAGGCAATTGCCAAGTGAACATGATCATTTCGGAGTCGAGCCGGCGGAGAAGTCAGTCGAGGCCGGCAGACAGGGTGCGCACGAGCGTCTCCTGGACCCAGCCGAGCCAGTCGTAGACGTCGTGGACGTGACGGCGCGGGTCGTTCTCGTCCAGCGCCTGCCACTGCTCGTCGTCGCCCTCGCTGACCCCGAGGCGGGTTCCCAGGGCCAGGCGCAGGTCGGTCAACGTCCGCAGCCACGCCTGCGATTCGTCGCCGTCCAGTTCGATCCGGATCTTCTCGCGCGGCTTGCTGGAATCGTTGGCCAGCCCGTCCTCGGCCGTGGCCAGCGACGCCAGCACGGTGGCTGCCGTGCCGGCCTTGGCCTCGCGCAGGCCGCGCTCGGTGAACCGGCGGAAGTCCGAGGCGGCTTCGTCGTCGTCGGGGTAGGCATCGGGGAACAGCCGTAGCAGGACGGGGTCGGTGGGGCGCTTTTGTTCTTCGTCGCTGAGTCCGAGCTCGGCGGCCCAGCCGGTGTCGCCAGGACTGGCGGCGTGCTCGTCGCGGACCAGTTCGAGTAGCTGCCCGACCAGCGAACGCAGCAGCTCTATCTCGACGGTGTGGAAGGAAGCGGCGACACCGCCGCCTCGGGCCCGACGGAACGCGGTACTCAGACTCGGTCCCCCGCCTTCTGCAACGTCGCCCACAAGCCATACGAGTGCATGGCCTCCACGTCCCGTTCCATCTCCTCCCGCGTCCCGGAGGACACCACGGCCTTACCCTTCTCATGCACCTCGAGCATGAGCTTCTCGGCCTTGACCTTCGGATAGGCGAAGTATGTCTGAAAAACGTAGGTCACGTAGGACATGAGGTTGACCGGATCGTTCCAGACGACCGTGACCCATGGCACGTCGGCCACGGGGGCCTCCTCGGCCTCCGGGCGCTCGATCTCAACGGGTGCGGTCATCACGACCCCCTATGGTGTCATCTCCGGCCATCACCCGGCGTTTGCCCGCCCCGGCAGGTGGTGTACATGCACAGCTCACGTCGCTCCGCACGAGCCAACACCCCATCATCCCTCTTGAGACCGTCCCGGCGCCAGTCTGGCGCGCTGCTGGGCTCGTACGCCGGTTAGCGCATAGTCTGGTGCCTGTGTCGGGTACGACTGCGCTGCTCACCGACCAGTACGAGCTGACGATGCTCCAGGCCGCGCTGGCCAGGGGGACCGGTCAGCGCCGGTCGGTCTTCGAGGTCTTCGCCCGGCGGTTACCCGAGGGCCGCCGGTACGGCGTCGTCGCCGGAACCGGCCGCCTGCTCCAGGCGATCGAGTCGTTCCGCTTCGACGACGACGTATTGGCGTTCCTGCGCGAGACCGACGTGGTCGACGACGCGACCGTGGAGTGGCTGTCCGAATACCGCTTCACCGGCGACATCTGGGGTTACGGCGAAGGAGATGCGTACTTCCCGTACTCGCCGCTGCTCGTGGTCGAAGGCACGTTCGCCGAAGCGGTCCTGCTCGAGACGCTCGCGCTGTCGATCCTCAACTTCGACTCCGCCGTCGCGTCGGCGGCCTCACGGATGACCGGAGCCGCGGGCGAACGCCCCTGCATCGAGATGGGCTCGCGACGCACCCACGAGCACGCTGCCGTCGCAGCGGCCCGAGCGGCCTACATCGCCGGCTTCGAGTCCACGAGCAACTTGGAAGCCGGCCGGCAGTACGGCGTGCCCACCCGCGGCACCAGCGCACATTCGTTCACCCTGCTGCACGACTCCGAGCACGACGCGTTCACCGCCCAGGTCGACTCCCTCGGGAAGAAGACCACATTGCTGGTCGACACCTACGACGTCGCCGAAGCGGTGAAGACCGGCATCCGCATCGCCGGGCCGGACCTCGGTGCGGTGCGCCTGGACTCCGGCGACCTGGTGTCGCTGGCCAGCGAGGTCCGGGCGCAACTCGACGCGCTCGGCGCCACCGCCACCCGCATCGTCGTCACCAGCGACCTCGACGAGCACGCCATCGCCGCGCTGGCCTCGGCGCCCGTCGACGTCTACGGCGTCGGCACATCGCTGGTCACCGGGGCCGGCGCGCCGACGGCCGGGCTGGTCTACAAGCTGGTCGCTCGTGAAAGTGACGACGGCGACATGATCTCGGTCGAGAAGAGCAGCCCCGGCAAATCCAGCAGGGGCGGGCGGAAGTACGCGATGCGCCGACGCGACCCGCGCGGCATCGCCCGCGCCGAGGTCCTCGGTGTCGGTCACGAACCCGCCGACGACGGCGACGACCGCCCGTTGCTGCGTCCACTCGTCCGCTCGGGCGAGATCGTCGGGCACGAGCCCCTCGACGCCGCCCGCCGTCGCCATGCCGCCGCGCGAGCCGAACTCCCCCCGACCGCGTTGCAGATGTCCCGCGGAGAACCCGCGATCCCCACGCTGTACGAGGAGTCTTCATGACGCGCGCACTGATCGTCGTCGATGTGCAGAACGACTTCTGCGAAGGCGGAGCGCTCGCCGTCAACGGCGGCGCCGACACCGCCTACGCGATCTCAGAGGTGCTGAAAGAGTGGGTCGAAGCGGACGAGGGCGAGCGCCGCTACGACTACGTGGTCGCCACTCGTGACCACCACATCGACCCCGGCGACCACTTCTCTGACGATCCCGACTACGTCACCAGCTGGCCGCCGCACTGCGTGGCGGGCACCGACGGCGCAGCCCTACATCCCAATCTCGACCCACAGCCGTTCGACGCCGTGTTCAACAAGGGCGAGTACTCCCACGGCTACTCCGGTTTCGAAGGACGGTGCCAGGACGGGTCCAGCCTCGAGGAATGGCTGCGCTCGCGCGGCGTGACCGATGTCGATGTGGTCGGTATCGCCACCGACCATTGCGTGCGCGCCACCTCCATCGACGCAGCCCGTGCGGGTTTCAACTCGCGCGTGCTGCTCGACCTCACCGCCGGGGTGTCGAGCCAGACGACGCAGCGAGCGCTGGAGGACATGCGCGCCGCCGGAGTCCAGCTGGAGGGCAAACCGGTCGTCCGCGCGGCGTAGGCGGGCGTCGCCCCACTCCTGGAGACTTTTCCACTCATCCCGCGCGCCGGAAGGGTGAACAACCCTCCACCAGAGGGCTGTGTTGGTGGGTCGTGAAGATCGTCGTGTGAGCCCCGACCGAATCCGGTCGGTCGTGAAGATCGTCGTGTGACCTCGGGCCGAATCCGCCGGTCGTGAAGATCGTCGTGTGACCTCGAGCCGAATCCGCCGGTCGTGAAGATCGTCGTGTGAAGATCCGCACCCTATACCGGCAAATTCAGCCACGACGATCTTCACGACCAGCCGAACCCCGCAACCAACCACACGACGATCTTCACGACGCGGGCAGGACGCCAGGCGCTCCAGGCTGCCTCGCCCCACACCGGGGTCGGTAGTCTCCCGCGGGTGAGCACCAGCACCCCTGCGGCATGGTTGATCGCCGGCGCGCCCGGCGCGGGCAAGACGACGGTGGCCCGGATGCTGGCCGACCGGCTCGAGCCCGTTCCGGCGCTGCTGGACAAGGACACCATCTACGCCTCGTTCGTCGTGGCGACGCTGGCTGCCGCGGGGCGACCGTTCGGCGAGCGTGAGGGGCCGTGGTACGACGAGCACATCAAGGTGCACGAGTACACCGGGATCGCCGACACCGCGCGCGAGATCCGCTCTGCCGGTTGCCCGGCCCTGCTCGTCGCGCCGTTCTCCGAGCAGATCCGTCACAAGGACCGCTGGGCCGACTACGTCGAGCGCCTCGGTGGTGACCCGGTGCGGCTGGTCTGGGTGCGCTCGGACCCCGGCACGCTACGCGCCCGGATCGTCGAACGCGGCAACGACCGCGACGCGCAGAAACTCGCCAACTTCGATGCGTTCACTGCCGCTACGCGGCCCGACGAGCCCCCGCCGGTCCCCCATCACGAGATCGACAACCGGCACGGCGCGCCGCCACTGGACCAGCAGGTCGAACGCCTGCACGCCGCGACCGGCCCCGTGAAGGGAACGACCTAGCGACGCCGCTTGCGCCGAGTCTTCTTCTTCGGCTCCGGCGCGCCGAGGATGCCCTGACCCACCAGCGTCAGCCCGGCCCCCACGAGCCAGATGTCCTTGGCCAAGGCCATGCCCTCATGACTGGGCCGAATGCCGTCGTCGAGGGTCATGGACGGCGTCTTGAAGTACATACCGACGAGGCTGGCACCGAACCCGGTCAGCGCGACCCCGGCGAGGGTGGCAGGCACCATCGGCACGAGCAGGGCGGCGCCGACGGCCATCTCGCTGTAGGCGAGCAGCTGGGCGAACTTCTTCGGTTGCATGTTCCGGAACAGCGCGGGATAGGTGCCAGCCGCCGAAGCGTGCAGGAAGTTGGCCGTGTCGTCGTCGGCGCCCAGCTTGCTGATGCCGGAGTTGAGGATGTACGCGCCGGTCGCGGCGCGAAGTGGCAGGTGGGTCGGATGCATGACGACTCCTCGATGTGGGTGCCTAGAGCTGGCGCATGTTCGTCCGGGCCAGGTCGATGAGCTCGGTGCCCTTGCCGGACAGCACCGTGCGCACGGCGAACAGGGCGAACCCCTTGGCCTGCTCGAAGGTGATGGCCGGCGGGATCGACAGCTCCTGCCGGTCGGTCAGCACGTCGAGAATGGCCGGTCCGTCGTGGGCGAGGAACTGTTTGACCGCGGCCGGGAGATCATCGGAGCGCTCCACCCGCCAACCCTTGATCCCCAAGGCGTCACCGACCTTGGCGAAGTCCGGGTTGTCCAGTGAGGTCCCGAAGGTCACGAACCCGGCGGCCTTCATCTCCAACTCGACGAAGTTCAGGGAGGAGTTGTTGAACACGACGACCTTCACCGGCAGCCGCGTCTGGGTCAGCGTGATCAGTTCACCCATGAGCATGCTCAGCCCGCCGTCTCCCGCGAGAGCCACCACCTGGCGATCCGGGAAGGCGGCTTGCACGCCGATGCCGTGTGGCAGCGCGTTGGCCATAGAGCCGTGGTTGAACGACCCGATCAGCCGCCGGGCGCCGTTCATGTGCAGGTAGCGCGCAGCCCACACCACCGGTGAGCCGACGTCGGGAATGAACACGGCGTCGTCGGCGGCGGCCTCGTCGATGAGCCGGACGAGGTACTGCGGGTGGATCGGCGCCGAACCACGACTCGGCGTAGCCAGCGCGTCGAGCTCCTTCCGGGCCCGTGCGTAGTGCTTGACCATGGTGTCGAGGTGCTTGCTCGACTGCTTCACCGTCAGCTGCGGCAACAGCGCCTGGATGGTCTCTTTCACGCCGCCGACGAGGCCGATGTCGACCTTGGTCCGGCGACCGAGCTGCGCGCCGCGCACATCGACCTGGACGACGGTCGCATTGCGGGGAAAGAACTGTTGATACGGGAAGTCGGTGCCCAGCATCAGCAACGTGTCGCAGCGCTCCATCGCGCGATAGCCCGACGAGAACCCGAGCAGGCCAGTCATGCCGACGTCGTACGGATTGTCGTACTCCACGAACTCCTTGCCGCGCATGGCATGCACGACCGGAGCTTTGAGCACGCCGGCCAACTCGACCAACTCGTCGTGGGCGTCGCGGCAGCCCGCACCGGCGAGGATGGTCACCTTCGATCCGGCGTCGAGCGCGTCGACCGCACCGGCCAGTGCGCCGGGATCGGGCGCCGTGCGGGCCGGCGCGGCGGTGATGCGTTCGGGTTCGGCGTCGACCTTGCTCAACCCGACGTCGCCGGGAATGACCAGGACGGCGACACCGCGCTTGGAGATGGCCTCGCGCATGGCGATGCGAAGCAGGCGGGGCGCCTGTTCGGCATGGGCGACGTGCTCGACGTAGACGCTGCACTCGCGGAACAGCTCCTGCGGGTGGGTCTCCTGGAAGTAGCCGGACCCGATCTCCTCACTGGGAATGTGCGCGGCGATGGCCAGCACCGGAACGCGCGATCGCTGCGCGTCGTACAGACCGTTGATCAGGTGCAGGTTGCCGGGCCCGCAGCTTCCGGCACACACCGCGAGCTCGCCGGTCACCTCGGCCTCCGCCGCGGCGGCGAACGCGGCGGCCTCCTCGTGGCGGACGAGCAGCCACGCCAGCTCCGGACGCGTGCGCAGAGCCTCGGTGAACCCGTTCAGAGAGTCACCGGGGATGCCGTAGACGCGGCGTACACCGCTGGCGACGAGAGTGTCGGCGATGAAATCGGCAACGGTGGCCATCAGTCTCCTTCGAGAACCGCGGACCCCGTGGCCCGCCTGGTGTCGCACCTACCCAGCGGGCCGGATTTCACGCTAGCCGAACCATCCCTCGACGACCCGGGCCACGCCGTCCTCGTCGTTGCTCGCGCACCGGTGATCGGCGGCGGCCACCGCGGCCGGGTGCGCGTTGCCAACCGCGTACGACTTCCCCGCCCAGGCCAGCATCGGGACGTCGTTGGGCATGTCGCCGAAGGCGACGACGTCGGCAGGGCCGATGCCGCGCTCGGCGCAGAACCGGGCCAGCGAGGTCGCCTTCGACACGTTCGCTGCGCTGATCTCCACCACCGCGGCGTGGCCGGAATGGGTCGCAGCCGCCAGATCACCGACGGCGGCGCTGGCCAGCGCGATGAACTCCTGAGCGTCGAGCTTCTGGTGCAAGGCGAGCAGCTTGGCCACCGGCTCGATCAGCAGCGCGTCGAGTTCGGCGACGACGGTGTCCTCGGGCGCCGGCCAGCGCCCCGGAAAGTCCGGCTCGTGCCCGTACCCCAGGTCGCGTTCGATCGCGAAGCTCACGCCAGGTGCGACCTGGCGAATCGCCTGGGCGACGGTCAGCGCGACATCGCCGGCCAGGCTGTGTCGTTCGATGACGGCACGGGCGTGCACGTCGTAGATCAGTGCACCGTTCGCGCAGATCGCCAGGCCGTGGTCGCCGACGGCGTCGGCCAGTTCGTCGATCCAGCGCGGCGGGCGGGCGGAGACGAAGAGGACCGTACAACCGTGCTGCTCGGCACGGGCCAAGGCAGCGCGGGTGCGCGGCGAGACCGTCCCGTCGGAGCGCAGCAAGGTTCCGTCGAGATCGGTGGCGATCACCCGTGGCACCACGACGCGGCTCACCCCGGCTGAGTCAGGCCGGACTGCACGGCGAAGACCACCAGTTGCGCGCGATCGCGCGCGTGCAGCTTCACCATGGCCCGACTGACGTGGGTTCGTACGGTGGCCGGGCTGACGACGAGCTCCTCGGCGATCTCGTCGTTCGACCTGCCGGTGGCGACCCATGCGACGATCTCGCGCTCGCGCTCGGTCAAGCGGTCCAGCTCCGGATGGGGCGTGGCCGCCGGCAGGTCTCGCGCACTGAACCGGTCGATGACCCGGCGCGTCACCGACGGCGACAACAGCGACGCGCCGTCGGCGACCACCCGGATGGCTTGCAGCAGCTCGTCGGGCGCGGAGTCCTTGAGGACGAAGCCACTCGCGCCGTTGCGCAAGGCTTCGAAGACGTATTCGTCCAGCTCGAACGTGGTCAGCATGATCACTTTGACGTCGGTCAGCGCAGCATCGGCGGTGATCTCGCGCAGCGCCGTCAACCCGTCCATCCCCGGCATCCGGATGTCCATCAAGACGACGTCCGGCGCGGCGCGGCGCACGACGTCGAGCCCGGTGCGTCCGTCGTCGGCCTCGCCGGCCAGTTCGGTGTCGTCCTCGGATTCCAGCAGGGTCCGCAGCCCCATGCGGACCAGGGTCTGATCGTCGACGATCACCACGCGGATCGGCCCAGGCCTGCCGTCTCCGGGCGTATTGGGCTCGGTCATGACGCCGATCCTGGCACGGAAACCTCCCGGATCGGGATCCGGGCACGCACCGCGAAGCCGCCGCCCACACCCGGGCCTGCGTCCAGGGTGCCGCCGAACGCCTCGGCGCGCGAGCGCATCCCGGCGATACCGGTCCCGCCGCCGTCGGCGCCCGGGCGGGTCGTCCCGCCGGAACCGTCGTCCACGACGTCGACCGTGAGCTCCGCGCCGTCGCGCCGGACTCGGACCTGGGCCCGGCTCGCCCCGGAATGCCGCAACACGTTGGTGAGCGATTCCTGCATGATGCGGTACGCGGCGACGGCCACGTCCGGCGGGAGGGCGTCGTCGCGGACGTCGATCTCGGCGTCGACCTCGATGCCGCCGGCGCGGATGCGCTCCAGCAATACGTCCGCCTCGGCCAAGCCCGGCGCGGGCCGGCGCGGCGCGTCGGTGTCGTCGGGTGTGCGCAGCGCCTGCAGTTCGGCGCGCAACCCGTCCAGCGACTCCTTGCTGGTGTCACGGATCGCCATCAGCGCCTCGCGGGCCTTGACCGGATTCTTCTCCAGGACGTGCAGCGCCACCCCCGCCTGCATCGCGATGACCGCCAGCCCGTGCCCCACCGAGTCGTGCAGCTCCTGTGCCATGCGCAGGCGCTCCTCGGACACCGCTCGGCGCGCCATCGCCGCACGCACGTCCCGTTCGGACTCGCGGCGGGTCCGCAGCGCCGCGCCGATCGCCAGCGGCGCGGCGAACGCGGCCAAGGTGCCGATGGTCATGAAGGCGATCGCGTTCCACGCGTTGTCCGGGCTGTCGCCCAGGTGGCGTACGAGCGTGAGGGCGAACACGACCAGCCAGTACGCGGCGACCCAACGCGCCGCGCGGAACAGCGGCAGCCGGGAGCCGACGGTGTAGGCCGCGACCAGGATGGTGAACATGATCGGCCCGTAGGGGTAGCCGATGGCCAGGTAGGCCGACACGGCCAGCGCGTTGGCGGCCAGTACGGCCGCCGGGTACCTGCGGCGCAGCACCAACGGGACGATGGCGAGCACCGCCAGCAGGTAGGCCCACACGTCCAACTCGCGCGCCCAGTCGAGCTGGTCCTCACCGGCCGGACCCATGCCACCAAGCGTGACCAGCAGCAACACCACCGTCACTCCGACGTCGGCGCCCCACGCCTTGAGCCGCTGCACTGACACCTCCGGATCCCTGCCCTGATACCTGACGACCCTAAGCGCCGCAGGTGGGCAGCGGCATCGGTCGGCCCGCGTACCCCGCCTACGCCGATCTGCGTACGTCCGATGCCGCTTGCTGCCGGACGCGCACGAGTACCGCCGGCGCGCATGCTCGGGTCATGACGAACACCATCGTGGTCACCGACCGATTGACGAAACGCTACGGCGACCGCCTCGCCGTGGACCACGTGAGCCTCACGGTGCGCCAGGGCGAGGTGTACGGCTTTCTCGGGCCGAACGGAGCCGGCAAGACGACGACGCTGCGGATGCTGCTCGGGCTGATCCGGCCCACCAGCGGCACCGCGAGTGTCCTCGGGAGCGCCCCGGGCGACCCCATGGCCGTCGCACGCACCGGTGCGCTGGTGGAGGGGCCGGGCTTCTACCCGTACCTGTCCGGTCGCGACAACCTCCGCGTGATGGCGCGCTACCAGCAAGCCGGCGACCGAGACGTCGACGAAGCGCTCGAGCGGGTCGACCTGGCCGCGCGGGGCGCCGACGCGTTCCGCTCGTACTCGCTGGGCATGAAGCAGCGTCTCGGAGTGGCCTCGACCCTGCTCGGCGGCCCGGATCTGCTGATCCTCGACGAACCGACCAACGGGCTCGACCCCGCCGGCATGGCTGACATGCGCCGGCTCATCGTCGAGCTTGCTCAGCAGGGCCAGACCGTCTTGCTCTCGAGCCATCTGCTCAGCGAGGTCCAGGAGATCTGTGACCGGGTCGGCGTCATCTCCGACGGGCGCCTGCTGACCGAAAGCACCGTCGACGACCTGCGCGGCGGGCGGTCACTGTTCGTCCGAGCCACCCCCGTGGATCGCGCTCTCGCGGTGTCGATGCAGGTGGCCGGCGAGGACGCGGTGCAGCTGCTCGACGACGGCGTCAACGTCGAGGTCGGCGCGGAGCGCGCCCCGGAGCTCGTCCGCGCGCTGATCGAGGCCGACACGGCCGTGTACGAGGTCCGCTTTTCCGAACGATCCCTCGAGGACGTCTTCTTCGAGATGACCTCGACCGAAAACTCCGCAACGACCGAGGAGGTCGTGTGATGCGTACCGAAACCAGGCCGGAATCGCCCGCCCCGAGCAGCGCGCCGGCGCAGCCAGTAGGCCGGCCAGGGGCGGCACTGATCGCCAGCAGCCGAGCCGAGTGGCTGCGGCTGCGGAAGTGGCCGGCGGTGTGGGTACTCGTCGGCACCTGGCTGCTGCTGAACCTCACGTTCGGCTATGTGTTCAACTACATCGCCTACGCCACGGACTCGGCGAACTTCGCCTCGGAGGGCGTGCCGCCCGAGGCACTTCTCGCCGACATCCTGCCGGCTGCCGTCCCGGACATCTTCGCCAATGGCATGCCGATGTTCGGCGGTGCCATCGTGATGATCCTCGGGGCACTGGCCAGCGGCAGCGGTTACGGCTGGGGCACGTGGAAGACCGTGCTGACGCAGGGACCGGGCCGGTTGGCGGCGTTCGGCGGTACGTTGGCCGCCGTGGCCGGGATGGTCCTCGTCGTGATCGCCGCGACCCTCGCAGTCGATCTGGGCGCATCCCTGCTGATCGCGGCCGTCGAGTCGCAGCCGATCACGTGGCCCGCGTGGGGTGAGCTGGCGCTGTCGGTCGGCGGCGGGACTCTGATCATGACGATGTGGGCGGCGGCAGGTGTGCTGATCGGCGTGTTGACGCGCAGCCCGGCCGTTGCCATCGGCTTGGGCCTGGTCTGGTCGCTCGTCGTCGAGAACCTGCTGCGCGGCGTGTCCGGACTGCTCGATGCCATGTCGTACGTCACCGACGTGATGCCCGGCACGGCCTCCGGTTCCGTCGCGGGGGCCCTGGGTCAGGCCACCCAGGCCGACGACGGCGGCGCGCCGGGCGTGCAGACCATCCTCGACGGTTCCACCGCTGCGATCGTCGTGACCGTGTACATCGTCGTGTTCACGGTGGCCGCGGCGATCCTCATGCGCCGCCGCGACCTCGCCTGATCCCCCCGATGCGTGCGGGCGTCAGTAGCGCAGCTCCCGCAGGTTGGCGTAGCTGTCGCACGCCGACGAGATCCCGTCCGGTTCCGGCTGGTCGTGCTCGGTGAAGTAGTAGTCGACACCGGCCAGCCGGCCGTAGGCGAAGATCCGGGCGAAGTCGATGGTCCCCTCGCCCACGTCGGCGAACGAGCCGTCGGCCGCCCGGTCCTTCACGTGCAGCAAGGCGAACCGGCCCGGATACTGCCGGAACAGCTCGACCGGATCGGCGCCGGCGTCGACCGCCCAGTACAGGTCGAGCTCCATGGTGACCAGGTTCGGGTCCGTCTCGCGCACCAGCACGTCGTAGGGCCGGACCCCGTCCTGGATCTCGAACTCGAAGCCGTGGTTGTGGTAGGCCAGCGTGATACCGGCGGCCTTCGCCACCGCGCCGGCCTCGTCGAGGACGTCGGCGATGTGGTGGTAGTCCGCCAGGCTCCACGAGCCCGAGCCCGAGATGCGGACGTACGACGCGCCGAGGCCCTTCGCGGTCTCGATGACGCCGTCGATGTCGTTCTCGATCTGGTCCGCTCCCAGCCCCACCGACGGCGCTGCCATGCCGGCGCCGGTGATCAGAGCACCGAGCTCGGCGCCGGTGTAGCCGTAGAGCCCGCTGGACGGCTCGATGTTCCGATAGCCGCAGGCGGCCAGGGCCTGCAAGGTCGCTTCGGTGTCCGGAGCCGGCATGGTGTCTCGCACCGTGTACCCGACGACGCCGATCTTGTCGTCGGGCACGGCCCGGTCGGGATCGTCGCGCACTGGGTCCGTCCCGATGCCGGACGACGCGGCGGCGCTCACGATGGCCGCCCGCTCGCGTGCGGTGATGACGCCCTCGGTGCGTAGCCGGCTGGTCAGCTCGCCCACGGTGCGGACGAAGTGGCCGTGGTTGTCGAACGGCTGCTCGTGCTCGATCACGTCCATGATCGTGCAGCCGTCGCCGACGTCGTAGTTCGGCACGCCGGAGTCGGACTGCTCACCGAACCACACCGGCACGTCGGTGGGATAGCCCGCGTAGCACCGGTCGCGCGGCTCGGTGACCTGCTCGCCGCCGACGTAGTCGATGCGATAGATCCCCGAACCGTCGTTGTGGTCGCCGCGCCCGACCCCGGAACCACTGCCGAAGTCCATGACGTACAGGGACCCGTCGGGACCGAACTCGGCCTCGAACGGAGACGTGAACGTCGCGGCGGACAGGAACGAGTTGATGGAGTGGAGGTCACCGGGCTCAGCCGGCTCGAACCGGTCGCTGGGCGCCGCTTCGCCCATGACGCTCACGGTCTTGTACCAGTTGCCGCCGTACTCGTAGATGAACCAGAGGCCGTCGTAGTACTCGGGGAACTTCGTGGCGGACTCGAGGTCCTCGTCGTAGTCGTACACCGGACCGCTCATCGGCGCACCGCCGCTGACCTCGGGGAAGTCGGCGCCGTTGCTGCCCTGGCCAGGGTGGCTGTACCAGATCAGCGGCTCTTGTGCCGGTGGCAGCTGGGTCAGCCCGGTGTTGTGCGGCGAGTCGTTGACCGGGGCGGCGCAGTCGAACTCCGCGCCGGACTCGCCGGTGGCGAAGTCGTAGTCGACGAACGCGATGTTGGGGCCCAGGCAGTACGGCCAGCCGTAGTTGCCGGCCTCGAGGATACGGTTCTGCTCGACCAGGCCGGCCGGGCCGCGCTGCGGGTCGTCGTTGCCGGCGTCCGGGCCGTAATCGGCCACCAGGAGCGCGTCGTTGGCCTCGTCGTAGCTGATCCGGAACGGGTTGCGGAAGCCCATCGCGTAGATCTCCGGGCGGGTCTTGCCGCCGCCGTCCTCGTCGCCGGTGAACAGGTTGCCCTCGGGAATCGTGTAGCTGCCGTCGTCCTCGGGGTGGATGCGGATGATCTTGCCGCGCAGGTCGTTCGTGTTGGCCGCGGTGGCCTGGGCGTCCGCGGCGCGGCGGCCGTCGCGCTCGTCGATCGGCGCGTACCCGTCGGAGTTGAACGGGTCGGTGTTGTCACCGGTGGCGATGTAGAGGTTGCCGTCGTCGTCCATGGTCAGCGAGCCGGCCATGTGCACGTTGGCCAGCAGCTCGTTGCGCCAGATGGGGAACTCGAGAATGACCTGCTCGCTGTCCATGTCGACGGTGTCGCCCACCAGGGTGAACCGCGACAGCCGATAGATCGGTTCGTCGGGCGGGACGGTGTAGAGAAGGTAGATCCAGCCGTTGTCGGCGAAGTCGTTGTCGATGGTCAGCCCGGTCAGCCCGTCCGCGGTGCGGGTGGTCGGCAGGTCGAGTTCCAGGTCGCCGGCCAGGGTGGTCGTCGGCTGGTCGCCGTCCTGGTGGATGAGCTTGATCTGGCCGGTGCGCTGGATGTAGAGCACTCGGCCGTCGGGCAACGGGGCCAGCTCGTACGGGTCGGCGAGGTCGGTGTCGTCTTCGAGCTGGACCTTGGCGAAGCTGTCCCACTCGGTGGCGGCGCAGTCGCCCGGTGCGACGCCGGCCGCCCACTCGATACCGCCGAGAATGTGCTCGAGGAACAACGGCTCGGAAAACGTCTCGCTGTGGTGGCCGCTTGCGGTGTACCACGAGCGTCCGCCGTCGTAGACCTGGCACCACGCATGCGCGTGCTCCGGCCCCTCGGTCAGGCCCTCGGGGTCGTCGGTGGTGCGGATCTCGGTGAGGACGTGCACGTCACCGTTGGGCGAGGCCTGCCAGTTGTACCACTCCTCGGTGCGCTCCCACAGCTGCGGCAGGCCCGCCGTCGACGGGTGCACCTGGTCGAGCACCTCGACCCGTCCGGGCCGCGGAGCCGGATGGTTCTGGAACTTCGCGCCGACCAGCTCGGCGTACCACGGCCAGTCCCGTTCGGTCCCGGTGGCCGAGTGCCAGCCGACGAACCCGCCCCCGCCGTTGATGAAGCGCTGGAACGCCGCACGCTGCTCGGCGTCGAGCAGATTGCCCTGGTCCGGAGTCGAGTTCGTGTTGTTGAACACGACCACGTCGAACGGCCGGAGACCCTGGTCGGTGAAGATGCTCGCATCGTCGGTGGCGGTCACGGCGAAGTCGTGGTCCGCACCCAGCTGCTGCACGGCGTCGATCCCGGCCGGAATCGAGTCGTGGTAGAAGTTCGTGACCCCGGAGAACACCAGGACGTCGAAGCGTGGTTCGTCGGCTGCGGGCTGGACCGGCTCGGCGTCGACGGCGCCGGCCTGAGCTGGCGGCCCAGCGGCGAGGAAGGGGGCAAGAACGGTTCCGGCCAGCGCGGCGATCCAGCGCGCGACGGCGGCCTTGCGGACCGTCCGGGCCGGGGGTCGAGGGGCGAGGTTACGGTCCATGATCGTCCTCCCAGGTCAGGGCGGTCGAATACTGGTAAGCGTTTTCCAAGCGCCTTCGCGCAGCCTAGAGACCCGGTAGTTGATCGGTCAAGAGTGACCTTCACCCACCTGAATGATCATGTTCACTATGCGAATCCCTGCCGCACCACCCATGCACGCATGGTGATACGACAGAACGCCTCGTGATCTGCGCCTCAACCTCGCAAGCGATGAGCCGGATGACGGCCTAGATCTTTACGAAGATCGACAAATGTGGCAATCTTCGCGGTAAAGCCCCGAGCTCGGGAGCCCCGCGATGACCCTCGCGCACGCACCGTCAGGCCCGGTCCGCCGCCGTCTCGCGGCCGTCGCCCTGCTGATCACCGCCCTCGTCACGGCGCTCGTCACGATCCCTGCCGAATCCGCCCAGCCCGCTGCGGCGCAGCCGGACCCGGACGGCATCCGACTGGAACGTGTCGACACCGATCCGGGCCTGCTGGACGAGTTGCGCACCGAACTCGGCACCGTCGACGTCGCCGACGTCCTGGACTCCGCGAACCGTACGGCCCGGGCCTGCACGCCCAGCGTCACTCATCGCAGCGCGTCCTTCTGTTGGAACTCAGGCGACGACTCCGTGAGCTACTGGATGCCCCAAGGCATCACGACCACCGGCGACGCTGACGCCTCCGGTCTGATCGACGGGCGCGAAGCCCTCCTGAGCAGCTGGTACGACAAGGACAGCGGGCGCGACATGGGGGTACGCATCAGCTTCGTCGACATGGCCGACCGCACGACTCCGGACTACCGCCACGTGCTGTTGGTCGAACCCCGCTGGGACGACGGCGAGGCGTCGTTCGGGCCGGTCAACGCCCACGCCGGCGGCATCGTGTGGTACGGCGACCAGCTCTACGTCGCCAACACCTACAACGGGCTGCGGGTGTTCGACATGGACGACCTCATGCAGGTCTCCACCGGCGACAGCAACGCGATCGGCCGGCAACCCGACGGCAGCTACCACGCGCACAACTACCGCTACGTCCTCCCTCAACAGGCGCACTACGAGCCCAGCGCGGCCGGCGGCGTACCCCGGTTCCGGTACTCCATGGTGTCGCTCGATCGCACGACCAGCCCGGACAGCATCCTGGTCAGCGAGTACGGCAACCCCGGCACCGACACCCGGATGGCGCGCTACGACATGGACGAAGCCACGCACCACATCGCCGCGGACGCCGACGGCTACGCCCGCGCCGACTGGGCGTACACAGTGGGTATCCGGGGCATGCAAGGCGCGGTGTCGGTCGACGGAACCTTCCACATCCATCGCAGCAACGGCTCGTCCACTCGCGGCGACGTGTTCATCTGGCAGCCGGGTGACTACGCGACGCCGCACAACGGCGCGGTGCCTATCGGCCCTGAGGACGTGTCGTATTGGTCACAGCATGGTGAGATCTGGTCGCAGAGCGAGTACCCCGGCCAGCGCTACGTGTATGCCTCACGAGAGGCCGACTGGTGACCGGTCCGGCTGACTGATCCAGCCGACGTCCCAGCTCAACGACGTCGTGTCGGACCTCTGAGGTCTCGCGACAGCCACCATCAGGTACTCCTCGACGCTGCTCACCGCATCCGATCTTGCGGTGAAAGCTGCCAGGAACCGACTGGAAACCACAGTCAGCTGTACTGACCGTGCCGGTCACGCACCTGGCGCTACGACATCACCATGATGAAACATGAGGGAGACCTAAACCTATGAGTTCGACGATTCCGGCGCGCACGAGCCTCACGTCCAGCCGCGGGCGTGCCCTGCGCGGCGCAGCCGCCGCGATCATCGGCCTCGGCATGCTGCTCACGTCCGCGTGTGGCTCCGACGACTCCGACGACTCCGCCTCGGCCGCCGACGACAGCAGCCAGGAACAAGCCGACGACCAGGACGACGCGGCGGCCGAGGAGGCCGACGACGCCGAGGACGCCGACGATGCAGCGGACGACGGCGGCTCCGCCTCGGACTACTGCGCGGCGCTCGAAGAGATGGGCAACGACTTCCTCAGCGGCATGAACGCCGCTCCGGGCGAGGGCGACTCCCAGTTCGCCGAGCAGCTGCAAGGCATTGCCGCCGTCGCTCCCGCGGAGATCGCCGAGGACTGGCAGGCACTGGCCGACATGTACGAAACGATCTCGACCATCGACCTGACCGACCCGGACGCTGTGGCCGAGCTCGACGCGATGGGTGACATCGATCAGGCCGGCCAGCGCATCCAGCAGCACGTCCAGGACGAGTGCGCCTGACGATCTCGACAAGATCATGGCTGCTCGACCAACCTGGGGTCTGCTGGCAGCTGCGGCACTGTTGACGGTGGCGGCGGCCGGGACGGGATCAGTACCCGGCCCGGCCGCCGCGGCCGTCGCTGCCCCAAGCGCGGACGACCATGAATCCGACTCCCCCACTGACCTCCGACCGGGCCAGGTCGTCACGGTGGCCGGCGGAGGCGATGCCGACGACGTCCCTGATGGTGGTGACGCGCGCGACCTCAAGTTCACCGACGACGTGAAGATCGACGTCGACGCGGACGGTCAGCTCTACATCATCGCCGACTGGGACGAACGGGTGTGGGCCGTGGAACCGGGCGGGCAGGTGCGAGCGCTCGTCCGCGACGACGGCTCCGCACCGTTCGAACCGGGGCATCATCCGCAAGCCGTCGCCGTCGACGAGCAGAGAACGGTGTTGCTCGGCGGCGCATTCGGGGTCATCCGGCCCGAGCCCGACGGCACGTTCACCACTGTCGCCTCTGCTGATCAGCAAGATTCCACCCCCGCCGAGTTCTACGCGTCCGACCTCGCGGCCGGCGCCGGGGGCATCTACGTGGCTGACCGCAAAGCCGACCGCGTCTACCGGATCGACACCGACGGCAACGTCACCGCGATCGCCGGTGGCGGCGATCGCGGGCTCGAGGACAGCGCAGGCGGCCCGGCCACCGAGGCGAAGATCACCAGTCCGACCAGGGTCGCGTCGGACTCGGCCGGAAACGTGTACATCGTTCATGAGACCGGCGCCGACGGCGAGACCGTCGAGGTGGTGCGTCAAGTCGCGCCGGACGGCACGATCAGCACCGTGACCGGCCTGAATCCGGTGGGTTTCGACGGCGACGGCGGCCCGGTCACCCAGGCCCGCTTCGGCGCCGTGATCGCCGGCATCGCCGTCGACTCGCATGATCGCCTCTACGTCGCCGACCACGACAACAGTCATGTTCGCCGGGTCGAACCGGACGGCACCGTCACCACCGTCGGCCCCGCCATCATGGGTCTGGACGACGTGGCCGTCAGCCCGGACGGCGAGCTCTATGCCAGCACCCCCGGCCAGGTGCGAAAGATCTCGCTGGTGCCGGACGGTGACGCGCTGGCCGGCGATTGCGCAACCGAAACCACCGACGACGGCGACCGGCCGGCTGATCCGTGGGCCGACGAGGAACCTGGCACGCTCGTCACGCTCACCGCGCAGCAGCCTGACAGCTCCGGAGCCGAACGCACCGAACTCGTCCTCGACCGACCGAGCAGCGCCACGCTGCATGTCGACGACGACGGCGTCGTCTACCTCGCCGATGTCGGCCGGCTGCTGCGGATCACGCCGGACGGCACCATCACGCCGGTCGCCGGCGACCCGGACCACGGGCACCCGCTGGAGTTCGTGCGCACGATGACCACGGGCGACGACGTACTGTACGCGGCGGCAGGGAACTCAGTCGTGAAGGTGTATCCGGACGGCGAGGTCGTGACCGTGGGTGGCGGATCCCCCACCGAGCAAGCCGCGACGGACGGCCATCGCACGTACGCAGCGCACTTGAACGCCGCCGATCTGGCCTGCGGACCGGACGACGGCTTGCTCGTCGCCGACCTCCGGAGCGGGCGGCTGCTCGCACTTCAGCCGGACGGAACCGTCGCGACCGTGGCCGACGAGTTCACCGATGCCGACAACGGCGGGCGGGTCAACGGCATCGACGTCGGACCGGACGGGCGCACCTACGTCGTCGCCTACGGCTCGGCGAACGACGGCGTCTACCGGGTCGACGCACCGGGCGAGACGGTCCCACTCACCGGCGATGACGCTGCCGCGCTCGACGAGGAGTTCGACGACATCGACGGCGAGGCCGCAGCAGACGTGCACGTGGCGTTGTTCAACGAAAGCGACGTGGCCGTCGGCCCCGACGACGCCGTCTACGTCAGCACCCACGGCGGCATCCACCGCGTCGCCGACGGCACCATCACGACCGTCCTGGAGAAGCCGAGAGGCGAGCACGGCGGGTTCAGCGGGTCTCCGCAGGCGGCGGGGCTCGCTTTCGACCCGCACGGCAACCTCTACTTCGTCGACCCGGAAGCCGAACGGGTCCGCGTTCTGGTTCGGCCCGGCGCACTCGGCGGGAACGACTGGACGCTGCGGTGGGCCCTGACCGGCGCAGTCGTGCTCGTGCTGGCGAGCGCAGCGGTGATCATGTTCCTCCGCCGCGGCTCGCGCGCCCAGTAGACCCGGTCAGGGCCACACCGCCGGCTCATGCCAAGGACCGGGCCTGCGCCGACTCCGGTGTTTGCGCTGCGTCGAGCCGCCGTCGGCGCACCAGGAACACGGCTGCGACGCCGAGCACGAGCACACCGCCGGACGCCAACCCGACCGGCGCCCACGGGAACGGTCCGGCCATCTCGCCAGGACGGACGACGGCCAGGACCTGCCGATGCGCGGAATCCATGACGTAGAGATCGTCACCCGGGCCGATCGCGAGCTCGGCCGGCCTGATCGATGTGTCGCCCTCGTCGGTGTCGCGCCGCAGCGTCGTGGTGATCGTGCCGTCCGGGTCGATCCAGCGGATGCCGTCCGACGTCGTTCGGTTCATGCAGCCAGGCATCGACCGCCACGCCGCCGTCGCCGGAGTAGCCGCTCACGCCGCGGCCCGCGACTGGAACCGCGCGTCCGGGGACGTCGACGCCCTCGGCCTGGTCAGGAGGCGATGCCTCGGCGGGCAGCGACAACGCCTCGGGCGGTGATGCGGCCGCAGCCGCGAGCAGGCCAGAGACGAGCAGAAGGGCGGACAACGATGCCCGTTTCACCACAAGATCCTCATCAGTCGGTCCGATACCGCGGGCATCATGTCCGGTGTCGCTTGCTTGCCGCTTTCCCAGCCTGTCCCGGCCGGATCCACCGGCTTGACCCGACGCCGTCGCCCGGGATCAACCGAGGCCGCCGGATCGCGTGGCACGCTGAAGCGTTCCACAAACGGGGACATATCGGGCGCGTGAGGTCACTTTCACCGTGCCACGAGGTCACTTTCGCCGTGCCACGCCGAACGCCGACGCGTCGCGCCGGCTCAGCCTTGCGGGCCGCGGCCGCTCCAGCTCCACGCGTAGGCGCCGTCGTCGGTTTCGGTCCCGGCTTCACCGATCTCGAGGGGACGGAAGGTGTCGACCATGACCGCCAACTCGTCGAAGTAGTCCTTGCCCAGGGCCCGCTCGATGGCCGCGGGCTGCGGACCGTGCGAATGCCCGCCGGGGTGCAACGTGATCGAACCCTGGCCGATACCCGAGCCCTTGCGCGCCTCGTAGTCGCCGCCGCAGTAGAACATGACCTCGTCGGAGTCGACGTTCGAGTGGTAGTAGGGCACCGGCACGGCCAGCGGGTGGTAATCGACCTTGCGGGGCACGAAGTTGCAGATGACGAAGTTGTGGCCCTCGAAAACCTGGTGGACCGGCGGGGGCTGGTGCACGCGTCCGGTGATCGGTTCGAAGTCGGCCACGTTGAACGTGTACGGGTACAGGCAGCCGTCCCAGCCGACGACGTCGAACGGGTGCGTCGGGTAGGTGACGATGCTGCCCACCAGCCCGGACGGCCCGTGGCCGCGGTGCTTGGTGTACACGTCGACGTCGCGGCCCTCGGTGATGAACGGCTCGCTCGGTGCAGTCAGGTCGCGCTCGCAGTACGGCGCGTGCTCGAGGAACTGCCCGTACCTGGACAGGTACCGCTTCGGCGGGGCGATGTGCGAGTTCGCCTCGATGCAGTAGGCGCGCAGCGGGCCCTCGCTCGTCGGCACCCACCGGTGCACCGTGGCGCGCGGGATGATCGCGTAGTCGCCGGCGCGCACCTGCAACACGCCGAACATGGTCTCCAGGGTGGCCTCGCCGTCCTCGATGTACACGCATTCGTCGCCGATGGCGTTGCGGTACAGCGGCGACGACTCGCCGGCGGCGACGTAGGCGATGCGAACGTCGCCGTTGCCCAGGAGCATCCGGCGACCGGTGACGACGTCCTGGGACTTCCACTCGTTGCGCGGGAACAGATCGTGCGTCTTGAGGTGCATCGGCTTGAGTGGATGGTTCGCCACGGTGCGGGCGTTGGGCAGCTCCCAAACTCGGGAGTCGACGATCGCCGAGGGAACGCCGGCGTGGTAAAGCAGCGACGAATCCGACGAGAAGCCTTCTTCGCCCATCAGCTCCTCGTAGTACAGAGCACCATCAGGTCGACGGAACTGGGTGTGCCGCTTGGGCGGGATCTCCCCGACGGTGCGGTAGTACATCTCGGACACCACCGATAATCCGATTATCGGACATAGCTTCCCATATATCGACCAGCGTCGGCGATAGGGCGAATGCTGTCAAGCGAGTGCGAGCGAGAGAATGAGGCCATGACCACGACGTCCCCGATGCCGCCCACGGTGCCCCCGCTGTTCGACCGGCTGGTCGACGATGCCGCCGTCTTCCCGCCCGGGAACATGCCGCTCGCCGATGCCGTGCCAGCCCATCGCCGCCACCGCAGCGCCTGGTACTCGTCGCTCGTCGGCCCGCTCCTGTGCCCGGCGTCGCAGCTGCCAGACCTGCGCCGCCTGGCCGACGACGGCGACGAGCCGCTGGGCGTGACGGTCATCGTGGACACCGGGACCGCGGGCGTCCTCGAAGCCGTCGACGAGGTCGCCAACGATTCTCAACTCACCCTGCGCAGCGTCGAGATCCCGATCCGCGGCGAGCCGCTCGCCGACTCCGCGCGCCGGATCGTCGCCGCGCTGGACGCCGCCATGGGCGGCTCGGACGACGAGGAACCGGCCTACCTCGAGGTGCCGCGAGCGCCGGGCTGGGAATCAGCCCTCGACGTCATCGCGGAGTCCGGCTATCGCGCGAAGCTGCGTACCGGCGGCGCCGACGCGTCGGCCTACCCGTCGTCGAGCGAAGTCGCCGCGTTCGTGCTGGCCTGCCTCGATCGCGGCGTCGCCGTCAAACTCACCGCGGGCCTGCACCGCGCTGTACGCCATCCCGGCCCGGACGGCGCGACCGAGCACGGCTTCCTCAACGTCTTGCTCGGCGTCGCCCGCGGGCTGGACGGCGGCGACCATGACGACATCGTCGCCGTCCTCGACCTCGACGACGCCGACCAGCTCGTCGCCCAGGTGCGCGACCTGTCGCCCGAGCACACGACGCGCCTACGCCGGTGGTTCGCGTCGTACGGATCATGCAGCATCGACGAGCCGCTGACCGACCTGATCGACCTCGGTCTGGTCACACCCCCGCAGTGAACCGCCGTCGGTGCCGCGCGACAGCGCCCGGTACGGTCATGCGCAACCACCAGGAGCCAGACGCGAGAGCGGAGCTGAACACGTGAGCACGAGTTGGCTTGACATCACCGACGACGCTGCGTTCGACGCGTACACCTTGCCCTACGGCGTGTTCTCGGCCAACGGTGAGGAACATCGTGTCGGCGTCGCGGTGGGCGATCATGTTCTCGATCTGGCGCCGCTGGCGGCGGTGTCCGCGGTCGACGGCGCGCACGTGTTCGCCCAGCCGAGCCTGAACCCGTTCATGGCCCTCGGCCCCGACGCCTGGCGGGCGGTCCGCGGATGGGTCACCGAACTGGTCACCGAAGAGCCGAATCGCGACCTCGTCGAGCCGCACCTGATTCCGCTGACCCGGGCGACGATGCATCAGCCGTTCGTCGTCGCCGACTACGTCGATTTCTACTCGTCCCAGGCGCATGCCGAGAACATGGGCAAGATCTTCCGGCCGGACTCCCCGGCGCTACCGCCGGCCTGGCGGCATCTGCCCATCGGCTATCACGGTCGCGCCGGAACCGTGGTGGTCTCCGGCAGCGACGTGGTGCGACCCAGCGGCCTCCGGACGATGGGCGACGGCGTCGAGTACGGCCCGTCGACGCGACTGGACATCGAGCCGGAGGTCGGGTTCGTCGTCGGCACGGGATCGCAGCTGGGCAGCCCTGTCTCCGTCGCCGAGTTCACCGACCACGTGTTCGGCCTCGTGCTGGTCAACGACTGGTCGGCGCGGGACATCCAGAAGTTCGA
>NZ_DAHVSH010000156.1:0-35423 GCF_027324685.1 Haloactinopolyspora sp. | reverse complement strand
GGCCGGGTCATCGGGGTAGATCAGGCGCCGCCGCCACCGGAGTACGCCGAATGGCTCTCCGGGGTGGAGTTGGTTCAGGCTGACTTGACCACCGGCGCCGGAGTGATCGCCGCGCTGGACGCCGACATCGTGGTGCACCTGGGCGTGGTGACCGCGCCCGACCCCGCGGCCGGCGGGCGAGCGGCGATGAAAGAGCAGAACGTCATCGGCACCATGCAGCTGTTGGCGGCGTGCCAACGCTCGGACAGCGTGTGCAAGCTCGTGGTGAAGTCGTCCACGACGGTCTACGGTGCCGGGCCGAACGCACCCGCGCTGTTCACCGAAGACATGGTTCCGGGCACGGTGGCGCGCGGCGGATACGAGAAGGACGCGAGCGAGGTCGAGGGCTACGTCCGCGGTTTCTCTCGCCGCCGACCTGACATCGACGTGACGATCCTGCGCCTGGCCAACGTCGTCGGCCCCACCATCCGCACGGCGCTGTCGGAGTACTTCCTGCTGCCGGTCGTGCCGATCGCGCTCGGGCGCGACCCGCGCTTCCAGCTGGTCCACGAGCAGGACTGCCTCGACGTGCTGCGCCACGCGACGCTCGGCGACTACCCGGGCATCTTCAACGTCGCCGGGCCCGACTTCCTCGTGCTCAGTCAAGCGCTGCGCCGCGCGGGGCGGATGGTGCTGCCCCTGCCGACGCTCGGGACACCGCTGGTCGGCGGGCTCATGCGGCGTACCGGCCTGGCCGACATGGACTCCGCGCAGGTCCGCTTCCTGACCTACGGTCGCGGCGTGGACACCACCCGGATGCGTGAGCAGCTCCAGTTCGAACCCGCCTTCGGCACCGTGGCCGCCTTCGACGACTTCGTCCAGGCGCGCGCGGGCTGCGGCTGGCTCGGCCCGGAGCGCATCAGGTCTGCCGAACGCGGGCTTCGCGATCTCTTGAGCGCGCCGGCGGGCCGTGAGGAGTCGGTGTCATGAGCGAGCCCGCGGACGAAGCCACACCGGGTCCGGACAGCGGTGACGACCACGAGGCCAAGCCCGGCGCCATCGAGCAGGCCGCCGCGTTCGTCGGGCAGGTGATCCGGGACCGTCTCGGTGCCGACGCACAGCGACTGGACCGCTTGATCTCCTTCGCCGGACGTCGCCTGGCCGGCGACTTCGAGGTCGACCCGTTCGGCTTCGACGCCGAGCTCACCGAGAACGTGCTGATGCCCATCTTGCGCCCGCTGTATCGGCACTGGTTCCGCGTCGACGTGCGCGGGGTGAGCAACATCCCGGACTCCGGCGCGGCACTGGTGGTCGCCAACCACTCCGGCACCATCCCGCTCGATTCGTTGATGACGCAGTTGGCGGTGCACGACGAGCATCCGGCGTCGCGGCACCTGCGCACGCTGGGCGCGACCCTCGTGTTCCAGCTCCCGGTGGTCTCCGATCTGGCGCGCAAGGGCGGATCGACGCTGGCCTGCGCCGACGACGTCCAAGCGTTGCTGGGCGACGGCCAGGTGGTGGGGGTGTGGCCCGAGGGTTTCAAAGGGATCGGCAAACCGTTCTCGCAGCGCTACCAGCTGCAACGCTTCGGCCGGGGCGGCTTCGTCTCCGCGGCGCTGCGGGCCCGGGCGCCGATCATCCCGTGCTCCATCGTCGGGGCCGAGGAGATTTACCCGATGATCGCCAATGCCGGTTACCTGGCGCGGGTGCTCGGGCTGCCGTACGTCCCGATCACGCCGACCTTCCCGTGGCTCGGTCCGCTGGGCGCGATCCCGTTGCCGTCCAAGTGGGTCATCGAGTTCGGCGAGCCCATCCGCACCGACGAGTACGACGCCGAAGCCGCCGACGATCCCATGGTCGTCTTCGAGCTGACCGACCAGGTGCGCGACACCATCCAGGGCACCTTGCACGAACTGTTGGAACTGCGCGGGCCGGCCTTCGGCTGACCTGGCGCTGAACCTCCGGCCGGGGCTGGCTCGCTGCGGTCAGCGACGGCGCCGGGCGGCGGTCACCCCGACGACCCCACCGGCGGTGGCGCCGACTCCGGCGGCGATGCCGAGGGTCGTGTTGCGCCGCCGGCCCCGGTAGTCGCGGATGCGCCAGCCGCGCTGGCGCGCGTGCCGGCGCAGCTTGCGGTCCGGGTTGACCGCGCACGGCGCGCCCACGAGCGACAGCATCGGGATGTCGTTGGCCGAGTCGCTGTAGGCCGAGCAGCGAGCCAGATCGAGGTCTTCGCGTACGGCCAGCGACGCCACGGCCGACGCCTTGGCTTCGCCGTGCAGGAGGTGGCCGACGAGGCGGCCGGTGTAGTAGCCGCCGACATGCTCGGCCACGGTGCCCAGCGCCCCGGTGAGGCCCAACCGCTGGGCGATCAGCCCCGCGACCTCGACCGGCGCGGCGGTCACGAGCCACACGCGGTGGCCCTGGTCGACGTGCATCCGGGCGATGGCCTGGGTGCCCGGCCAGATCTTGTCCGCCATCCATTCGTCGAAAGACTCCTCGGCCACTTCGAACAACTCGGCGACCGAGCGCCCGGCGATCAACGACAGCGCCGCCGCGCGGGCTTGGTCGATGTGCTCGTGGTCTTCAGCACCCAGAGCGAAGCGCAGCTGCCGGTAGCCGAACCGGGCGATGTCGCCGGTGCGCAGGAGCCCCCGGGCGTACATGCCGCGCGCGAGATAGAACAGCGACGCACCACGCAGCACGGTGTTGTCGAGGTCGAAGAACGCCGCCACCCGGGAGTCCGGGTGACTGTCGATTCCGGCGACCGCCTCGGCCGTGCTGGCCGCGACATCGCCGGCGCGGGAGGTGTGGTCCAGGCCCGCGGATCGTCGCCGCAGCCGCATGGGCCCCAGATTACAAAACGGTGGCTGAGTAGGATGTGCGACCGGAATGGTCCAGGAGGAGGCGGTATGTCGGACACGGCGCGGGTGCTGGTGCTGACCAGGCCCGGGTGCCACCTGTGTGACGAAGCGCGCACGGTCATCCACGAGGTCTGCGCCGAACTCGACGTCGCCTGGACCGAACGCGACATCACCGGCGACGCCGACCTCGAGCGTGACTACGGCGAGCAGATCCCGGTGACGTTCGTCGACGGCGCCCGGCACGACTTCTGGCGGGTCGATGCGCAGCGACTGCGCCGGGCGTTGATCTCATGACAACCGAACTCTCGCTCGTGCCGTGGCCGGCCGAGCTCGAAACCGGCGGCACGCCCTTCGTCCTCGACGACTCCACCGTGCTGGTCCCGGACCCGGGCGCCGAACCCACCAGGCTCGCCGAGCAACTCGCCGCACACCTACGCAGCGCCACGGGCCTGCCGTTGCCGGTGACCCCGGGCGCGACACCTCAGGCGAATGCAGCGGTCCGGCTCGCCCTGATCACCGATGAGTCCCTCGGCCGCGAGGGGTACGAGCTGACGGTGACCGCCGAAGAGGTGGTCATCCGAGCAGCAGCGCCGGCCGGGCTGTTCTACGGCGCCCAGACGCTACGCCAGCTGGTGCCCGCCGGCGATCGGGCCGTCCCCGGCGTGCGGGTGCGGGACGTGCCGCGGTTCGGCTGGCGCGGCATGATGCTGGACATCGCCCGGCACTTCTTCGGCACGGCCGACATCGAACGGTTCATCGATCTGGTCGCGCTGTACAAGATCAATGTCGTGCACCTGCACCTCAGCGACGACCAGGGCTGGCGCCTGGAGATCGACGGCTGGCCCGAGCTGGCCCGGGTCGGTGGGCGCGGCCAGGTCGGCGGCGGACCGGGCGGCTACCTGTCGAAGGCGGCCTATCGCGAGATCGTGGCCTACGCGGCGCAGCGCTACGTCACGATCGTCCCCGAGATCGACCTGCCGGGGCACACCAACGCCGCGCTCGTGGCCTACCCGGAGCTCTCGGCATCCGAGCAGCCACCGGAGCCGTACACCGGAACCAGGGTGGGCTTCAGCTCGCTGCGGGTCGACTCACCGCAGACCGCGAAGTTCGTGCGGGCTGTGCTGACCGAGGTCGCCGAGCTCACCCCTGGGCCGTACGTGCACATCGGCGGGGACGAGGCGCTGAGCACACCACCGGACGACTACGTCCGGTTCATGCGCGACACCGTGCCCGTGGTGGCGAGCTCCGGCAAGCAGGCCGTGGGGTGGCAGGAGATCGTCCGCGCGGGACTCGGTCCTGACGCGCTGGTGCAGTACTGGAACACGCGGCAGCCGGAGCAGGCAGCTGAGGCGGCGCGTGCCGGCGCCCGGCTGATCATGTCACCGGCCGCGCATGTCTACCTCGACATGAAGTACCACGACGACTGGCACCTCGGGCAAGACTGGGCCGGCTGCGTCGACGTCCACGACGCCTACGGGTGGGATCCGGGAACCCTCGTCGACGGCGTGGACGACACCGTGGTCGACGGCGTCGAGGCGGCCTTGTGGACCGAGACGATCACCACGATGGCCGACATCGAGGTCATGACGTTCCCGCGGCTCCCCGCGGTCGCCGAAGTCGCCTGGACGCCGCAAGCGCGACGAGACTGGGATCACTTCCGGGCCCGGCTGGCCGGTCACGTCCGGCTGTGGCAGGCCCTGTCGGTCGCCTTCTACCGCTCTGAGCAGGTCGACTGGGAACGCTGACGGGCACCGTCCGGCCCACTCCTACAAGAACGTGACGCCGTTCGCAACTTTGTGCACGCCTTCACAAGTGTCCTAGGGTGGGGCGCATCGTACGTTCTGCCGGTTCCGGAGCTGACACCGCCCCCTGACGGTGCCGTCCGGGCCGGCCAACCGGGGAGTGCCGTGACCCGAACCAGCAGCTCGACAGAGACACCGACGCCGGGTGTGCCGCCCGCGCGAGGGGTGCCGGAGGCCACTGTCGCGCGGCTGCCCCTCTACTTGCGGGCCCTGACCGCGTTGGTCGAGCGCGGCGTAGCCACCGTGTCCTCGGAGGAACTGGCGACCTCAGCCGGCGTCAACTCGGCGAAGCTCCGCAAAGATCTGTCGTACCTGGGGTCCTACGGGACCCGCGGCGTCGGGTACGAAGTGGACTTCCTGCGGCACCAGATTTCCCGTGAGATCGGTCTCACCCAGGACTGGGCCGTGGTCATCGTCGGCATCGGCAACCTCGGGCACGCCTTGGCGAACTACGGCGGGTTCGCCTCCCGCGGATTCCGGATCGCCGCGTTGGTCGATGCCGATCCGAAACGCACCGGCGAGAAGGTCGCGGGCCTCGAGGTGCGCCACACCGACGAGCTCGAACAGCTGATCAACGACCTCGACATCCACATCGGCGTGGTCGCGACTCCGGCCAGAGCGGCCCAGCCGGTCTGCGACCGCCTCGTCGCCGCCGGAGTCACCAGCATCCTGAACTTCGCCCCGGCCATCGTGCAGGTGCCCGAGGGTGTCGACCTGCGCAAGGTGGACCTGTCCACGGAGCTGCAGATCCTGGCGTATCACGAACAGCGCAAGAACGGCGCCGCGCTCGCGCTGACCGCGGAACAGGCCGCCGAGCTGGCCGAGGCGGTGAACGGATGAGCATCCTGGCCATCGGTCTGTCGCATCGCAGCGCACCGGTCGACGTCCTCGAGAACGTCGCCATCGGGCGCGATGACGTGACGAAGATGCTCGACGAGTTGCCCTCGTCGGCGCACCTGTCCGAGGCGGTCGTGGTGAGCACCTGCAATCGCCTCGAGCTCTACGTCGACACCGCCACCTTCCACGGCGGCGTCGACGAGATCAGCAACCTGTTGGCCACCCATACCGGGGTCGCTCTCGACGCGCTCACGCCGTACCTCTACGTGCATTACGGCGAGCGTGCGGTGTCGCACCTGTTCCGCATGGTCAGCGGCCTGGAGTCGATGGTCGTGGGTGAGACGCAGATCCTGGGCCAGGTCCGCGAGGCCTTCCGGCTGGCGCAGACCTCCGGCGCGGCGGGACGGGTACTGACCGAGCTGTTCCAGACCGCGCTGCGGGTCGGCAAGCGCACGCACGCCGAGACCGGCATCGACGCCGCGGGCCGGTCGCTGGTGACACTCGGCCTGGCGCGGGTGTTGCCGACGCTGACCGGACCGAGCTCGCCCGGCGCGCAGACCGGTGGAGCCCGGTGGCGCGATCTGGTCCGTGACACCCGGGCGCTGGTCATCGGCGCAGGTTCGATGGCGGCGCTGGCCGCGAGCACGCTCGCGCGCGAGGGAGCCGGCGTCGTCGTCGCCAACCGGACCCCCGAACGAGCCGAGCGCCTGGCCGCATCGGTGTCGGGGCGGACCGCGTCGATGAACGGCCTCGACGATGCCCTCGACGACGTCGACCTGGTGATGTCGTGCACCGGCGCTGCCGGGATCGTTCTCCCGTTCGAGGTGATCGAGGCAGCGGTCGCACGCCGCCGGGGCCGTCCGCTCGGCATCGTCGACCTCGCCCTGCCCCACGACGTCGACGCTGCGGTAGCCGAGCTGCCGGGTGTCGAGCTGGTCGATCTGTCCCGGTTGAGCGACGCTGCCGCCGACGACGTCGACGACGTGCGGTCCCTGGCCGACGACATCGCCGCGGTCGAGGCGATCGTGGCCGAGGAAGTCGCCGGATACACCACCGCCCGACGGGTGGCCGAGGTCGCCCCCACCGTCGTCGCGCTGCGGTCCATGGCGGACGACGTCGTGGCGGCCGAGCTGGCCAGGATGACCGGGCGCCTGCCTGACCTCGACGAACGCACGCGTGCCGAGGTTTCGAAGACCGTGCGCCGAGTCGTCGACAAGCTGTTGCACGCGCCGACGGTGCGCGTCAAGGAGCTCGCCGCGCTGCCCGACGGTGCTTCGTACGAGGCCGCGCTGCGGGAACTGTTCGCCCTCGACCGCCGGTCGGTCGATGCCGTGGCGAAGCCCGACCCGACGTCGGGCTCGCCCATCGAGGAGTTGGACACGTGATGTCGAGTCAGCTGCCCGCCGTGCTGCGACTGGGTACTCGGGGCAGTGCCCTTGCACTCGCCCAGGCCGGCACGGTGGCCGACGCGCTCCGGGCCGCAGGCCACGACGTGGAGCTCGTCGAGATCACCACGCGAGGCGACGTGTCGCGAGCGTCGCTGTCGTCCATCGGCGGCACCGGCGTGTTCGTCGCGGCGTTGCGCGAAGCGGTGCTCGACGGGCGGGTCGACCTCGCCGTGCACTCGTTGAAGGACCTGCCCACCGCTCCGGCCGACGGCCTGGTCGTCGCGGGGATTCCGCTGCGGGAGGACCCGCGCGATGCGCTGTGCGCCCGCGACGGGCTGAAACTGTCCGACCTCCCGCCGGGGTCTCGGCTGGGAACCGGCTCTCCTCGCCGGGAGGCGCAACTGCGCGCCCTCGGCCTCGACCTCGACATCGTCGACATCCGCGGCAACGTCGGGACCCGGCTGGCGAAGGTGAGCGAGGGTGAACTCGACGGCGTCGTGCTGGCCCGCGCCGGCCTGGCGCGGCTGGGCCGACTCGACGTCATCACCGAGGTGATCGACCCGCTTCAGGTCCTGCCCGCTCCCGGCCAAGGCGCTCTGGGCGTCGAGTGCCGCTCCGACGACGCCGACCTGGCCGCCGTCCTGGCCACGCTCGACGACTTCGGTACCCGGGCGGCGGTCACCGCTGAACGTTCCCTCCTCGCCACGCTCGAGGCAGGCTGTACCGCCCCGGTGGGGGCGTACGCCGAGGCGGCCGAGGGTGAAAACGGCCTCGAGCTGTATGTCCGCGCCGTCGTGGCGTCCCGCGACGGTGCTGTGAGTATCCGCAAGTCAGCCACCGGCCCGGTGAACAGGGCCGAGCAGCTCGGGCGCGAGCTCGCGCAGGAACTGCTCGGCGACGGTGCCGGGGCAGTGGTCGATGCCAACGAACCGGCGTCGTAGGAGGAGATAGTCCCGTGACCACTTCGCGACGTGCGCACGAGCGCACCGAAGAAGGTGGCGTCGCGTTTGTCGGCGCCGGCCCCGGCGACCCGGGGCTGCTCACCGTCCGGGCGGTCGAGGCGCTCGAACGCGCGGATGTCGTCGTCATCGACGAGACCGCCCACCGTGCGGCCCTGGCGCATGCACCGGAGTCCGTCGATGTCATCGAGGTCGGTGTCGACGACGAAGGCGTGACTCTCACCGCCGCGGCGCGGGGGCGCCGCGTCGTGCAGTCGGCCAAGGACGGACGTCACGTCGTGCGCCTGCTCGGTGGCGACCCGTTCACGCACTCCACCGGGGCGGACGAGGCGCTGGCCTGCGCCAAGGCCGGGGTGCCGTTCGAAGTCATCGCCGGTGTCCCGACGGGGACGTCGGTGGCCACGCATGCAGGGATCCCGCTGGTGGCCGGGCGTCGTCGCAGCGCTCAGCTGATGGACGTGGCCGGCAAGATCGACCTGCGGTCGGCCGCGGCCGACACGCTGGTCCTCACCGGGGTCACCGAGCAGCTCGCCCACGTGGCCGAGGCGCTCGTCGACGCCGGCCGGGTACCGTCCACGCCGGTGGCCGTGGTCGCCTCGGGCAGCACGGTCGAGCAGCAGACGGTCGTGTCCACCCTGGGCGAGGTCGCCGTGGACACCCGGACCGCCAAGATCGAGCCGCCGTACGTGGTGATCGTGGGCGATGCCGTCGAGCATCGCGACGCCCTGTCGTGGTTCGAGACGAAGCCGCTGTTCGGTTGGCGGGTTCTGGTGCCGCGGACCAAGGAGCAGGCCGGCGCGTTGTCGGCGTCGCTGCGTCGCTCCGGTGCGGTGCCCGAGGAGGTGCCGACCATCTCCGTCGAGCCGCCGCGCAACCCGCAGCAGATCGACAAGGCGGTGCGCGGGATGGTCGAGGGCCGCTACGAGTGGATCGCGTTCACCTCGGTCAACGCGTTGCGGGCGGTGAAGGAGAAGCTGACGGCCTACGGCCTCGACGCTCGGGCGCTGTCGGGCCTGAAGGTGGCCGCGGTGGGTGAGAAGACCGCCGACGCGCTGCGGGCGTGGGGGATCGAGCCGGACCTGGTGCCCTCGGGTGAGCAGTCCGCGGTCGGCCTGCTGGCCGACTGGCCGCCGTACGACGAAGTCCTCGACCCGATCAACCGGGTGTTCCTGCCGCGCGCCGACATCGCGACCGAGACGCTGGCTGCCGGCTTGATCGAGATGGGCTGGGAGGTCGACGACGTCACTGCGTACCGGACGGTCCGGGCCGCCCCGCCGCCGGCGGAGACCCGGGACGCGATCAAGACCGGCAAGTTCGACGCCGTCGCGTTCACGTCGTCGTCCACGGTGCGCAACCTGGTCGGCATCGCCGGCAAGCCGCACGCGACCACGGTGGTGGCCTGCATCGGCCCGGCCACGGCGAAGACGGCCGAGGAGCACGGCCTGCGCGTCGACGTCCTGGCGCCGGAGCCGTCGGTGGAAGCCCTCGCCGACGCGCTGGCCCAGTTCGGTGCGTCGCGGCGGCTGGCCATGATCGAAGCCGGCGAGCCGGTGCTACGCCCGTCGCAGCGCCGCCGCACGACCGCTCGCCGCAAGAGCGCCCAGTGAGTGACCATTCACCGGCTTCCGCCGAAATGATCATGTTCACTGGGTAATCTCCTGCTCCAGCAGGCTTGCATGCATGGTGATGCGGGCGAACGCCTCGTGGTGCTCACCCGCGTCGGTTCAGGAAGGAAGTCGTCATGGCGTATCCGGACAGCCGGCCCCGCCGCCTGCGCACGACCAACGCGATGCGTCGGCTCGTCGCACAGACGACGCTCGAGCCGCGGCACCTGGTGCTGCCGATGTTCGTCCGGGAAGGCGCGGAGGAACCACGCCCGGTGCCCTCGATGCCCGGCGTGGTGCAGCACACCATGGAGTCGCTGCGCAAAGCGGTGGTCGAAGCCGTCGAAGCCGGGGTCGGCGGGTTGATGCTGTTCGCGATCCCCGAGCACAAGGACGCCATCGGCTCGCGCGGGACCGACGCTGACGGCCCGCTCAACGCCGCCATCCGTGAGGTCGTCGCTGAGGTGGGTGACGCGACGGTGGTCATGGCCGACCTGTGTCTCGACGAGTTCACCGACCACGGCCACTGCGGCGTCCTCGCCGCCGACGGCACCGTCGACAACGACGCGACGCTGGACCGGTACGCGCAGATGGCGCTGGCGCAGGCCGAGGCGGGCGTGCACGTCGTCGGCCCCAGCGGGATGATGGACGGCCAGGTTCGGGCCGTGCGGCGCGCACTCGACGGCGCCGGGCACACCGACGTGGCGATCCTGGCGTACGCGACGAAGTACGCCTCGGCATTCTACGGGCCGTTCCGCGACGCGGTCGAGTCGTCGCTGAGCGGCGACCGGCTGACCTACCAGCAGGACCCGGCCAATGCCCTGGAGGCGTTGCGCGAGACCGCGTTGGACGTCGACGAGGGCGCCGACATGGTCATGGTCAAGCCCGCGATGTCCTACCTGGACGTGGTGGCCCGGGTCCGCGACCTGGTCGACGTGCCGGTCGCGGCGTATCAGGTCTCCGGTGAGTACTCGATGATCGAAGCCGCGGCGGCCCAGGGCTGGATCGACCGCGACCGAGCGGTCATCGAGGCGCTCACCTCCATCCGCCGGGCCGGCGCCGACATCGTGCTCACGTACTGGGCCGTCGACGCCGCCCACCAATTGCGCAGACGCTGAGCCGGGTTTCACCGGCCGACTGGCGGGTACGCACGGTACGGTCCGATCGCTGCGGCGCCGGACCGCCTCGAGTCGCGGCGTGAGGAAATCGATGCAGGAACAGAACCAACGGGAGCAGTGGGGAAGCCGGGCCGGGTTCCTCCTGGCCGCCATCGGCTCGGCCGTCGGGCTGGGCAACATCTGGCGGTTCCCGTACGTGGCCTACCAGAACGGCGGCGGCGCCTTCCTGGTGCCGTACCTCGTCGCCTTGTTGACCGCCGGCATCCCCTTCCTGATCCTGGCCTACTCCATCGGGCACCGCTTCCGTGGCTCGCCCCCGCTGGCCTTCCGCCGGATCGACCGGCGGCTGGAATTCATCGGCTGGTGGCAGGTAGCCATCTCGTTCGTGATCGCCGCCTACTACGCGGTCATCATCGCGTGGGCGGTGCGCTACGCGGGCTTCTCGATCCAGCAGGACTGGGGTTCGGACCCCGAAGCGTTCTTGATGGAGAAGTTCCTCCAGGTCGGAGACGTCGGGACGGTCTCCGAGTACGTCTCCGGCGTGTTCTGGCCGCTCGTGGCGGTCTGGGTGTTCGTCATCGGCGTGCTCGCGCTCGGGATCCGCCACGGCATCCAACGCGCGAACATGTTCTTCATCCCGCTGTTGGTCGTCCTGTTCGGCATTCTCGTGGTGCGTGCGGTGACCCTGGACGGCGCCGAGCTGGGGCTGGACGCGCTGTTCACCCCGGACTGGTCCGCCATCACCGACGGCAGCGTCTGGGTGGCCGCCTACGGGCAGATTTTCTTCTCGCTGTCCATCGGGTTCGGCATCATGATCACGTACGCCTCGCACCTGCACCGGCGCGCGGATCTGTCGGGTTCGGCCCTGGTGGCCGGCTTCGCCAACAGCTCGTTCGAGATCCTCGCCGGTATCGGTGTGTTCGCCACCGTGGGTTTCATGGCCGCTGCCAGCGGCGTCGCCGTCGGCGAGGTCGCCAGCGACGGTGTCGGGCTGGCGTTCATCGCGTTCCCGCAGATCATCTCCACGTTGACCGCGGGAGCCGGCTTCTTCGGCGTGCTGTTCTTCCTCTCGCTGGTCATCGCCGGCGTGACATCGTTGATCAGCATCGTGCAGGTCGTGGTGTCGACGGTGCAGGATCGCACCGGCCTGGCGCGCATACCGGCGGTGCTGATCGTCGGCGGAGGCATCGCGGTGGTGTCGATCCTGCTGTTCCCGACGGCCCAGGGGCTGCACTACCTCGACGTCGCCGACCACTTCATCAACCAGTACGGCGTCGCCATGGCTGCGCTCGTCATCGTCATCGTGCTCGCCTGGGTGCTGCGTAAGCTGCCGATGCTGCAGGAGCACGTCAACGCCACCTCGGCCGTGCGGCTCGGCACCTGGTGGCAGGTCCTGCTCGGCATCGTGACGCCGGTCGTTCTCGGCTGGATGATGTGGGACAGCCTGCGCCAGGAGTTCGAAGTCAACTACGGCGGGTACTCCACCGACTTCCTCCTGCTCGTGGGCGGAGGTGTCGCGATCGGCGCGCTGGTCTTCGGCATCGTCGCCTCGTTGTTCCCGTGGCGGCGGTCGGACGACTTCCAGCCCGTCGACCTACCGGTGGCCGAGCGAGGGGAGCGCACATGAGCACCGCGGCTGTGGTGATGATGATCGTGGCGATCGTCATCGTCTGGGGCGGCCTCGTGGCCAGCATCGTGCACTTGCGGCGGCACCCGGACCAACGCGACGGCTGAACGACCGGCGTGCCGGTTACTGGAACGGCGCGCTTAGTTGACTAGTTCCAGATTATCCGGCACGATCATGGGCGTGCCCGATGATCAGCTCCATGCCGAGATCGCAGCCCGGCTGCGCGCGCACGGGCTGCGGGTCACAGCACCTCGCATCGGTGTGGTCATGGCGCTCGAGCGCACGCCGCACGCGGACGCCGACACCGTGGCCCGGCAGGTACGAAAATCGCTCGGAGCCGTGTCCACCCAAGCCGTGTATGACGTGCTGCACGCGCTGACGGAGGCTCGGCTGGTCCGCCGGATCGAGCCGGCCGGCTCACCGGCTCGCTACGAGACCCGGGTCGGCGACAACCACCACCACATGGTCTGCCGGGAATGTGGCGTCGTCGCCGACGTCGAATGTGCCGGTGAGGCCGTGCCCTGTCTCAACCCCGGCCCGACGCACGGGTTCGTCGTCGACGAAGCCGAGGTGACGTTCTGGGGGACGTGCGCCCGATGCCACACCAGCGAGTCCACTGAAACATCGTTGATCAAGGAGAATGGATGAGCTCCACACCGCACACGACCACCAACGCGGGTGCACCGGTCGCCAGCGATGCCCACTCGATGACCGTCGGAGCGGACGGCCCGATCGTCCTGCACGACCACTACCTCGTCGAGAAACTGGCTCAGTTCAACCGTGAGCGGGTGCCCGAACGGGTCGTGCACGCCAAGGGTGGTGGAGCGTTCGGCGTGCTCGAGGTCACCGAAGACGTCAGCCAGTTCACCAAGGCGGCGTTGTTCCAGCCCGGTACGCGCACCGAGGCGCTCGCGCGGTTCTCCACCGTCGCCGGCGAGCAGGGTAGCCCCGACACCTGGCGCGATCCCCGCGGATTCGCGCTGAAGTTCTACACCTCCGAGGGCAACTACGACCTGGTCGGCAACAACACGCCGATCTTCTTCATCCGCGACACGATCAAGTTCCCCGACTTCATCCGCTCGCAGAAGCGACTGCCCGGTTCCAACCTGCGCGACAACGACATGCAGTGGGACTTCTGGACGCTCTCGCCGGAGAGCGCGCACCAGGTCACGTGGCTGATGGGTGACCGCGGGCTGCCGCGCACCTGGCGGCACCAGAACGGCTACGGCTCGCACACCTACCAGTGGATCAACGCCGCCGGTGAACGGTTCTGGGTCAAGTACCACTTCAAGACCGATCAGGGCATCGAGTGCCTCACCAGCGCCGAGGCCGACCAGCTGGCCGGTGAGGACGCCGACTTCCACCTGCGTGACCTCTACGAGTCGATTCAGCGCGGGGAGCACCCCAGCTGGACGCTCTACGTCCAGGTGATGCCCTACGCCGACGCTGCGAGCTACCGGTTCAACCCGTTCGACCTGACCAAGGTGTGGCCGCACGGCGACTATCCGCTGATCAAGGTCGGCACGCTCCGGCTCGACCGCAACCCGGAGAACTACTTCGCCCAGATCGAGCAGGCCGCCTTCGAGCCCAGCAACTTCGTCCCCGGCATCGCGGCCAGCCCGGACAAGATGCTGCTGGGCCGGGTGTTCTCCTACGCCGACGCGCATCGCTACCGGGTCGGTACGAACTACGCCCAGCTGCCGGTCAACGCCCCGAAGGTGGAGACGAACTCGTACTCCAAGGACGGCGCCATGCGCTACTCCTGGGCGTCGCCGGAGCGCCCGGTGTACGCGCCGAACAGCGTCGGCGGGCCGGCAGCAGATCCGTCGCTCGTGGGCGATGCTGGCTGGGAGGCCGACGGCGAGCTGGTCCGGGCCGCGGCGTCCCTGCACGCCGAGGACGACGATTTCGGCCAGGCCGGCACGCTGGTGCGTGAGGTGCTCGACGACGCCGCTCGCGACCGGCTGGTGGACAACATCGCCGGGCACGTGGGCAAGGTGACCCGCGACGAGCTGCGCCAGCGCGTGTACACCTACTGGCGCAACGTCGACGAGACGCTCGGCAAGCGGGTCGAGGAAGCGGTCGAGGCCAGGCGCTGAGCACAGGTTCACGTGATCGATGGGGATGGTTCGCGTCCTCGCCCGCGGACTCGCTGGCGCCTTGCTCGCCGATGCCGTCCGCACCATGGACGCGAACCACCCCAGCGCTCACCGGGCTCGCCGTTCAGGCGGACTCGCGCACGATCAGTTCGACCGGCAGGATCTCGCCGCCGAGCCGCGGCGGGCTGCCGGCCAACTGTTCCAGCAGCATCTCGACCATCCGCTCGCCGTGCTCTTCGGCGGGTTGGCGCACCGTCGTCAACGGCGGGGTCGTCGTGGTGGCCAGCATCGTGTCGTCGAAGCCGACCACGGCAACGTCGTCCGGTACGCGACGACCGAAATTGCGCAACACCTGCAGTGCGGCGCTGGCCATGGGGTCGGAGGCGACGAACACACCGTCGACGTCGGGGTGGTGGCGAAGCAGCCGCTCCATGGCCGCCGTTCCGCCGTCGATGGTGAAGTCGCCGTGTTCGACGGCGTCCGCGTGCAGCCCGGCCTCCTCGAGGGCACGCCGCCAGCCGTCCAGTCGATCCACGGCAGCAGACATGTCGGCCGGGCCTGCGACGGTGGCCAGGCGGCGGCGGCCGGTACCGATCAGGTGCTCCGCGGCCAGTCGGCCGCCGTTGACGTTGTCGGCGTCGACGTAGGGCACGGCCACGGAGTCGGGATCGAACGGCCGTCCGCCGAACACGAACGGCAGCCCGAGCCGCGACATCTCCAGCGCCAGCTCGTCGTTCCCGTGATGGCTCGTGACCAGCGCGCCGTCGACGTGCCCGGAGCGCAGGTACCGCAGTTGGCGAGCCGTGTCGCCGGCATGCTGGGCGACCAGAAGCACCAATTGCAACTCGGTGCCGGCCAGCGCTGTGGTCACTCCCTGCAAGACGCCGGTGAGGAACGGGTCGGAGACGAACCGCGCGCCGGTTTCGGGTACCAGCAGCGCGACGGAGTCGGTCCGTCGCGTGACCAACGACCGCGCCGCGCGGTTCGGGGTGTACCCGAGTTGCGCGACCGCACGGTCGACGGCGGCCTGGGCTTGCGGGCTGACCCGCGATCCGCCGTTGATGGCGCGCGACACCGTCGCCCGAGACACCCCGGCGACGCGGGCCACCTCCTCCAAGGTGGGCAGATGCGTCGGCTCCCCCGAAGTCACGTCCGCCTCCCGGCTCGACCTGGCGCTGGTGCCGTCATCCCTTGACCGCTCCTTGCATGATGCCTGACACCAGGTGCCGACCCGCCACCAGGAACACGACGAACAGGGGAATCGTGGCCAGGACGGCACCGGTCAAGACCAGCGAGTAGTCCACGTAGAACCCGCTTTGCAGTTTCTCCAACGCCACCTGGATGGTCGGATTCTCGGCGTTCAGCGCGATCAGCGGCCACAGGAAATCCGTCCACGACGTCATGAACGTGAACAGACCCAGCACGGCTGCGGCCGGGCGGGCGGCAGGCAGGCACACGTGCCAGAATGTCCGGATCATCGAGCACCCGTCCACGCGGGCGGCCTCGATCAGCTCGTCCGGCACGGCACCGACGATGTACTGGCGCATCCAGAACACGCCGAACGCGGTGACCAGGTTCGGCACGATCACCGCCGACAGTGTTCCTGCCCAGCCCAGTTCGGACATGACGATGAACAGCGGGATCACGCCCAGCTGGGTGGGCACCGTCATGGTGGCGATGACGAAGACGAACAGCCCGGTGCGACCACGAAAGCGCAGCTTCGCGAACGCGTACCCGGCCAGGGTGGCGAAGGTCACCACCGACAACGTCACCGTGCCCGAGACGATGAGGCTGTTGCCCAACGCCTTCCAGAACGGGATGGTGTCGACCACGCGGGAGGCGTTGGACCAGAAGTTGCCACCCGGGATCAGCGGCGGGATGCTCGACTGGGCCACCGACGGGTCATGGCTGCCCACCAGGAACGACCAGTACAGGGGAAAGGCCGAACCCAGCAGGAACGCCGTCAGCAGGCCGTAGGTGAGAAACCCCGGCCGGTGAAGCGGGGCACGCCGGGCGCCGCGCCGGACCCGGCGCGGCTGGCTCATGGTCGTCACGGTCACTGGCGAGCCTCCCCGGCCGAGGCGATCCGCCGCGTCAGCAGGTAGTTGAGCAGGGCGAACACGACGATGATCAGGAACAGCGACCAGGCGACGGCCGATCCTGCGCCGAGGTCCAGGTTCCGGAAGGCTCGTTCGTACAGGTACAAGGTCATGGTCTGGAACTGCCGGTCCGATCCGCCGGTGACCGCGCCGGGCTGGGAGTCGAACATCAGCGGTTCGGCGAAGATCTGCAACCCGCCGATGGTCGAGGTGACCACCACGAAGATCACCGTCGGGCGCAGCATCGGGATGGTCACCGAGATGAACCGCCGCCAGGCGTTGGCGCCGTCGACGACCGCCGCCTCGTACAGCTCGCGCGGAATGGCCTGCATGGCGGCGAGGAAGATCAGCGCGTTGTAACCGGTCCAGCGCCAGTTGACCATGCTGGCGATCGCGAGGTGCGAAGGCAGCGTGTCGGCGTGCCACTGGACCGGACCGGAGCCGATGCCCTCGAGCACGGTGTTGATCAGCCCGAACCGGTCGCCGAAGAGATTGCCGAAGATGATGCCCACGGCCACCGGCGTGACGACGTACGGGAGGATCACCGCCAGCCGCCAGAACGACCGTGCCCGGATGCCGCTGTCGAGCAGCACGGCCAGCCCGAGCGCGATGACGATCTGGGGCCCGCTGGACAGCACGAAGATGCTGAACGTGTTGCCCAGGGCGTTCCAGAAGTACTCGTCGTCCAGCAGGTCGGCGAAGTTCGCCAGCCCGACGAAGCTGCGCTCGGTACTGTCCAGGCGCCAGTCGTGCAGCGAGACCCAGGCCGTGTAGCCCAGCGGGATCAGCCCCACGACCAGGAACAGCACGAAGAACGGCGCGATGTACAGGTACGGCGAGTACGTGACGTCGGCGCGGCTGAGCCGCTGCCGCCAGCCTGGACGGTCCGACGGTTGCGGCGTCGCGACGCCGGCGGTGTGTTCCGGTGCGGCGACCGTTGGCATCGACGACCTCAGCCCACTCGTTCGGCGTCCTCGAGGAACTGCTCCCAGGCGGCGTCAGGCTCCTGCGACCCGTCCTCGATGCGCCGCAGCGAGTTCTGCAGCGCCTGGTTCACGTCGCCGTCGCGCGGACCCTTGTACTGGGCTTCGCCCACGGCGAGGGCCCGGTTGACGAACATCGTGCCCGTCGGGGCGTCGTTGAAGAACGGGTGGGTCATCTCGGCGAGCTCCGCCGATTCGAGCGCTTCGACCTGGCTGGGGAAGGTGCCCTTGGCGACGAACGCCTTGACCTGCTGCTCTGGCGCCGTGAGCCAGGCGGCCAGCTCGGCGGCCTCTTCCGGGTGGTCGGTCTGCTTCGGCACCGTCAGGTACGAGCCGCCCCAATTGCCGCCACCGCCGGGGAAGGCGTCGACGACGTCCCACGTTCCTTCACGGCCCTTGGCGTTGCCCTCGATGACGCCGAGGAACCAGCTGGGACACGGCAGGGTGGCGAAGGCGTCGGTCTGGAACGCCTTGGCCCAGTCTTCGGACCACGTCTGCAGGTTGGCCGACAAGCCGGCCTCGTTCGCCGTGACGACGGCGTCGAAGTTCGCCTTGATGGCGTCGTTCTCGGCGGCGACGAGATTGTCGTCGGTGTCGTAGTAGCCGACCTCCAACTGGTTCTGCATCGCCTGGAAGATGTTGCCTGCCGTGTCGTACCAGGCGTAGCCCTCGCCCATGGCCTCGACGTAGTGCACGCCCAGGTCGAAGTAGCTGGCCCAGTCGGTGATCATCGGGCCGAGCACGTCCCGGTCAGCGGGCAGCCCAGCCTGTTCGAACAGGTCGCGGCGGTAGCACAGGGCCATGGGGCCGATGTCGGTTCCGTAGCCGATCACCTCGCCGCCGGGCGCGGTACCGGCCTCGAACTTCCAGGGCAGCCAGCGGTCGGCGATGTCGTCAGCGCCGTAGTCGCGCAGGTCGTGGAACTTGTCCGCCTGGGCGAGGAATCCCACCATCCACGCCTCTTCCACGGCTTCGATGTCGGAGAGCCCGGAGCCGGCGGCGAGCTTGGTCCGCAGGTTCTCGATGGCCGCCTCGGCGGTTCCGGCCTTGCGCTCGACGATCCGGATGTTCGGGTGGGCGTCCATGTACTCCTGGTAGAGCTCGTCGTAGCCGAACTCGTTGAAGGTCGCGACGGTCAGCTCGATGACGCCGTCGTCGTCGCTGGCCGTACCGCTGTCTCCGCTGCCGCAGGCTGCCGCCGTCAACGCGATCGCAGCGAGACCCGCTACGCGGGCCGAGCGTGTGGTGCGCACTGGATGCCTCCCTGCTCGTGGGTGTGAGAGCGCTCTCACGATCGAGGGAGAGTCTGCGAGGGGGCGCGGGTTCTGTCAAGCCCTGCGGGAGCGGGCTGGGGCTGGGTGGCACCACGAGTGGTTTTGTCGCGCCAAGACCTGTACACCGGTGGTGTAGCAGGCGAATACCTAGTGAACATGATCATTTGCCGCCTCGATGGCCCCGGTCCGGCATCGTAGGTGGTGGATTGCGAGAATGACCCGGTGAGCAACGTGGTTCCTGTCAGCGCGGCCTTGTTCGACCGCGGGCGAGTTGTCACGCCCGGAGGGGTCAACTCACCCGTGCGGGCCTTCCGCGCCGTGGGCGGCACCCCCCGGTTCGTCGAACGGGCATCAGGGCCGTACGTGTACGACGTGGACGGCAACGAGTACGTCGATCTCGTCGGCTCGTGGGGGCCGATGATCCTCGGCCACGCTCACCCGGAGGTCGTCGAGGCGGTGCGTGCCCAGGTCGATCTCGGGACGTCCTACGGCACGCCGACCCGTCCCGAAGTCGAACTGGCCGAAGAGCTCGTGGCCCGCACCAGCGTCGACCAGGTCCGGCTGGTGTCCAGCGGCACCGAGGCGACCATGAGCGCGATCCGGCTGGCCCGCGGGGCCACCGGACGCAACGTCGTGGTGAAGTTCGCCGGGCACTACCACGGGCACGTGGACGCGCTGCTGGCCGCGGCCGGCAGTGGCGTGGCCACGCTGGCGCTGCCCGACACCCCCGGCGTCACGGCGGCCAGCGCGGCCGACACGATCGTGCTGCCGTACAACGACCGCGACGCCGTCACCGCCGTGTTCGCCGAGCACGGCGACCGGATCGCCTGTGTCATCGCTGAAGCGGCCGCGGGCAACATGGGCGCGGTCCCGCCGCAGGACGGCTTCAACGCCTTCCTGCGCGACACCGCGCATGCCGCCGGTGCGCTGCTGATCCTCGACGAGGTGATGACCGGCTTCCGGGTCTCGCGTTCGGGCTGGTACGGCATCGACGGCGTCGCCGCCGACCTGACGACCTTCGGCAAGGTCATGGGCGGCGGTTTCCCGGCGGCGGCGTTCGGCGGACGCGCCGACCTGATGGCCCAGCTGGCGCCGTCCGGTCCGGTCTACCAGGCCGGCACGCTCGCCGGGAACCCGGTGGCGACGACGGCCGGGCTGACCACGCTGCGCCTGGCCGGCGAGTCGGTGTACGCGACATTGAACGCCCACGCCGCCACGATCGGGGAGCTCGTCGGCGCGGCGTTGACGAAACAGGGCGTCGACCACGTCGTGCAGTACGCGGGCAACCTGTTCAGCGTCTTCTTCGGCGCCGAGGGCCCGGTCGCCGACTTCGCGGCGGCCAAGGCCTGCGACACCGCCCGGTTCGCGGCGTTCTTCCACGCCATGCTCGAGGCCGGGGTGTACCTGCCGCCGTCGGCATTCGAGGTGTGGTTCGTCAGCGCCGCACACGACGAGCGTGCGATCGACCGGATCGCCCAGGCGCTGCCGGCGGCCGCCGAAGCCGCCGCCCGGGCCGGGAGCCAGACGTGAGCGAGCTGACGAAGGTCCACCTGTTGCGCCACGGCGAAGTCGACAACCCGCGCGGCGTGCTCTACGGCCGCTTGCCCGGGTATCACCTGTCCGACCTCGGCCGGGCGATGGCGAAGCGAGTCGCCGAATCCGTCGCCGAGCGCGACATCGTGACGCTCACGAGCTCACCGTTGGAACGCGCGCGGGAGACGGCCGCCCCGGTCGCCGAAGTCCTGGGGCTCGAAGTCGGCATCGACGACCGCTTGATCGAGGCCGCCAACGTCTTCGAGGGCCAGACCTTCGGCGTCGGCGATGGTTCGCTGCGCCGCGCCCGGCACTGGCGGCATCTGCGTAACCCGTTCCGCCCCTCGTGGGGCGAGCCCTACGTGGAGATCGCCGCCCGGATGCGCGCTGCGGTTGACGATGCCCGGGTCGCAGCGACCGGACATGAGGCGTTGCTGGTCTCGCATCAACTGCCGATCTGGACGTTTCGCAGCTTCGTGGAGGGTCGGCGGCTCTGGCACGACCCCCGGCGGCGCGAATGTTCGCTGGCCAGCCTCACCACGGTGACCTTCCACGGCGACACGCTCGTGTCCGTCGCGTACAGCGAGCCTGCCGCCGACCTCGTCCCGGACCTGGGCGACGAGTTCACGGCAGGTGCATGATGCAGCGCTGGCGTACCCGGGCGATGACCGCCGCGGCCGCGCTGGCCGTGCTGTTGGCCGGCGGATGCAGCGACGGCCAGGTCCAGCGGGACGACGACGCCGACCGGTCCGGCTTCGTGGAGGGAGACGGCACGGTCGCCACGTATCCGCCGGCCGAGCGAGAAGCCGCGCCGGAGTTCAGCGGACCCCTGCTGGGCGGTGACGGCACGTTCGACCTCGCCGAGGCGGACGGCGACGTCGTCGTCCTCAACGTCTGGGGCTCGTGGTGCCCGCCGTGCCGCAAGGAGGCGCCTGAGCTGCAGGCGGTCTACGACTCCGTCGCCGATCAGGGCGTGCGTTTCGTGGGCGTGAACACCCGCGACCACTCGGAGGGCCCCGCCCAGGCGTTCGAGCAGGAGTTCGGCATCACCTACCCCAGTGTTTACGACCCCAAGGGCGAAGCTCTGCTGGCCTTCCGCGACACCATCCCGCCGCAGGCGATCCCGAGCACGCTGGTCATCGACCGCGCCGGGCGCATCGCTGCCCGGGTCGTGGGGCCGATCACCGAGACGTCGCTGCGGCAGATGGTGTCCGACATCGCAGCGGAGGACACGTCGGCCACGTGACTGAGACGTTCGGCGACACCATCCTGACCGGCTCGCTCGCGCTGGCGCTGCCGGTGGCGGCGCTGGCCGGGCTGGTGTCGTTCCTGTCGCCGTGCGTGATCCCGCTCGTGCCGGGCTATCTGGGCTACGTGACCGGGCTGTCGGGGGCCGAGCTCCGCGCCGCTCACCGGGGCCGAGTGCTGCTCGGCACGGCGTTGTTCGTGCTCGGGTTCAGTGTGGTCTTCGTGTCGTACGGGGTGCTGTTCGGCGGGCTGGGCCGGGTGTTCGTCCAGCACGGCGACGTCATCACGCGGGTCATGGGGGTGGTGACCATCGTGCTCGGGCTGATCTTCGCCGGCTGGCTGCCGGGCCTGTCGCGCGATTGGCACACCAACGTGCGTCCGGCCGTGGGCCTGGCCGGTGCGCCGTTGCTCGGCGCGGTGTTCGGCATCGGCTGGACCCCGTGTATCGGCCCGACCCTCTCGGCGGTGCAGTTCCTGGCCTTCGACGAGGCCAGCGCCGGGCGGGGAGCGCTGCTGTCGTTCGTCTACTGTCTCGGGCTGGGACTGCCGTTCCTGATCGCGGCGCTGGCCTATCAGCGTGCCCTGCGCGTGCTGCGCTGGGTCCGTGAGCACCAGCTGGCGGTGATGCGCGCGGGTGGGATCATGCTCATCGTCCTCGGCGTGCTGTTGGTCACCGGCGTCTGGAGCGAGCTGATGACGTCGATGCAGACCTGGATCGGCGGATTCGAGGTGGCGGTGTGAAACGTGACGCGCGGGCGCCCGGCCTGACCCGGGTGGAGTTCGCCCGCTGGATCTGGCGGCAGCTGACCTCCATGCGGGTGGCGTTGATTCTGCTGTTCCTGCTGGCAGTCGCGGCCATACCGGGTTCGATCATCCCGCAGAGCGACACCGACCCGCTGGCCGTGCGAGACTTTCGGGCCCGTAACCCCGGCCTGTCCGAGTGGTACGACCGGCTCGGCCTGTTCGACGTGTACGCCGCGCCGTGGTTCGCCGCGATCTACCTGGCCTTGCTCGTGTCATTGGTGGGCTGCATCCTGCCGCGCACCTGGCAACACGTCAAGGCACTGCGAACACAGCCGCCGCGCGCGCCGCGCCGGCTGTCGCGCATGCCCGCCTACCGGCGGGTGGAAGTCGACGCGTCGCCCGAGGAGGTGCTCGGCCTCGCCCGGGCCGAACTGCGCTCGCGCCGGTTTCGGCTGGCGGCCGACCGCGGCGACGGCGCCGTGTCCGGCGAAGCCGGGTCGTTGCGCGAGACCGGCAACTTGATCTTCCATCTCGCCGTCGTCGTCGTGCTGCTGGCCGTGGCGGGCGGTGGTCTGTTCGGTTACCGGGCGACGGTCTTGGTGCCGGAGGGCGCAGGGTTCACCAATCAGGTCATCCAGTTCGACAACCTGTCCGCGGGCCCGATGTTCGATCAGTCCGACCTCCCGCCATTCAGCCTCGACGTCGAATCGTTCACCATGGACTTCGTGGACTCCGGCCACCAGCAGGGACTCCCGGAGGAGTACGCGGCCGAGGTGACTTTCGTCCCCGAGCCGGGCGCGCAGCCGCAGCAGCGCACCATCCGGGTGAACGAGCCGCTCGAAGTGGGCGGTAGCTTGATCCACATCCTCAATCCCGGCTACGCGCCTGCGTTCACTGTCCGTTCCGCCGACGGCACGGTCCTGGCCGAGGGGCCGGTGGCGTTTCTGCCCCAGGACGACAACTTCACCTCGACCGGTGTCGTGAAGGTCCAGGTGCCGCCCGAACAGGGCGAGGACATCGGGATCGAAGGTGTGTTCTACCCCACGGCCGTCCTCGACGAGAACGGGCCTCGCTCGGTCTTCCCGGAAGCACGCAACCCGGCGGTGTTCCTGACCGCCTACCACGGCAACCTCGGGCTCGACGACGGCACGCCGCAGTCGGTGTTCCGGCTCGATCTCGACGACATGGAGCAGTTCGAAGGCGCGAACGGTGAGCCGTTCCGGGCGGCGCTGGGCCAAGGTGAGACGGTCGAGCTGCCGGGCGGTGCGGGCTACATCACCTTCGACGGCTACGTGACCTGGGTCAATCTGCAGATCAGTCGCAACTCCGGCAAAGAGATCGCCCTCGTGGCCGCCGTCGCCGCCGTCATCGGCCTGATGGGTTCGCTCTACGTCCGCAGGCGCCGGGCCTGGGTGCGTGCCGACGTCGGTCCGCAGGGGCGTACCGTAGTCGAAGTCGCCGGGTTGCACCGGGCTGAAACGTCGGCCGACGATCATCTCGCCGACGAGGTCGGTGCCATCACCGACGGACTGCTCCTTCGGCTGAGCGGTTCGTACGACGAGAAGGAGAGCTGATGGACCTCGACGCCGTGGCCGAGTGGAGCCGGTACATCGTTGCCGCCGCCATGCTGGTCTACCTCGGCGCGTGGCTGGCGTTCTGTGCCGAAGCAGGGCTGCGTGGCCGGTTGCGTCGGATGGCGGCCGAAGCCGCCGTACCGCAGCAGGAGCTGGTCACCGCGGCCGCGTCAGGCCCGGGTGGTTCGGAGCCGACCGCAACGGTGCACTCCCAGCCCGAGCCGGTTCGTGACGTCGAGCAGCGCGCCGAGCGCATGGGCCTTCTCGGGCAGCGCATATTGGTGCTGGCGACGGTGGTGCTGGCGGCCGGGGTCGTGATGCGTGGAGTCGGCACGGGCCGTACGCCGTGGGGCAACATGTACGAGTTCTCCATCACCGGCTCGCTCGTCGCCGTGGTGGTGTTCCTGATGCTGGCACGCACCGCTGCCGGGCGGGCGATCGCGGTCTGGGCTGTCCTGCTGGTGTTCCTCACCTTGGGCCTGGCGGTGACGGTGCTGTACGTGCCGCCTGGTCCGCTGGTTCCGGCCCTTGACTCGTACTGGCTGGTCATCCACGTCGGCTGTGCCGTCGTGGCGTTCGGGCTGTTCACCATCTCAGCGGTGGTCGCCGCGCTGCAGATCGTGGCCGAACGCTCGGCCACCCGCGGGCTCACGCACGGGTTCGGGGCGTCGTTGCCATCCGCAGGTGCGCTCGACCGACTGGCGTACCGGCTCACGGCCGTCGCGTTCCCGATCTGGACGTTCGGGCCGCTCATCTTGGGCGCCGTGTGGGCCGAGGTGTCGTGGGGCCGGTACTGGGACTGGGATCCCAAGGAAGTGTGGGCGCTGATCACCTGGCTGGCCTACGCCGCCTACCTGCACGCGCGTGCTACGGCCGGATGGAAGGGCTCGCGCGCTTCGGTCGTGGCGTTGATCGGCTATGCGACCGTGCTGTTCAGCTACTTCGGCGTGAACGTCTTCTTCAACGGACTGCATTCCTACGGCGGGCTGTGACCGGCGCCATCCGGGCCGACCAGCCAGTGGCCGACCAGCCGGCGCGGGGCGGACGACGCCGAGCGCGGTCAGCGAGATTCGTCGTCGTCCTCGCCGCGGCGTAGCTCTTCTTCGCGGCGGCGGAGGTCGGCCTCCCAGTCGCCGAGCATCTTTTCGTGCTCGACGTCGATCTCACGCAACTGCCGCAGAAACTCCGGGTCGTCGTCGGGCGCGAGCTCGCGCCGCGGCGGCGCCTCGGGCTGACCACCCGGGCGAGCCTTCGCCAGTAACAGCCACAGCAGCGGCCCGATGACCGGGACCAGCACGATGATGGCCAACCAGGCGAACCGATTCAACGCCTTGATCCTGCCCGACTCGGTCTGCAAGCAGTCGATCAGCGCATACACGAGCAGCGCGATCGCAATCACGATCGGTAGTACCCGACCCACCGTGAGACCTCCTCGGGCGAACGTCCGTCGAAGCTTCCAGCCTAGGTGAGCTGTCCGGCGCGGCGCACGTCGGTCGGGGCGAACACGACGACGCCGCCGCGCCGGGTCGGTCGGCGCTGATCCGGCGCTCGCACGTCGGGGAAGCGCCGAAGCGCCTGCCTCGTGCGAGCGCGAGATCGTCGGTCAGCTGAAGAACCGACGACGCCGACGGGGCCGTCCTGCCCGGGCCTCGGCGACCTGGCGCTCACGGGCGGCGGTACGACGAAGTTCCTCGAGACGGGCGTGGGCCAACTCCAGGCTGTACAACTGTTCTCCCTTGGATCGATTGATCTACGATTCGTTTGATGAAGCGAGGTACGGCCTTATATTTTAAGGAGGAAGTCGATGTTGATGCCACTTCGTGCGGGGTGACGCTGACCACGTGAGCCGTGGTGAGTAGGCGGAAGGCAGGATGGAGCCGATGGACACCGTGGATGCGAAGTTGGTCGAGGCGTTGCTGGCCAACGGCCGGGCCTCCTATGCAGAACTGGCGCGCCTGGTCGGCTTGTCCGGGCCGAGCGTGCAGGAACGGGTGCGCCGGCTGGAGGAGCGCGGTGTCATTACTGGGTATCGCGCGAGTGTCGATCCGGCCGCGCTGGGGCTGGGGCTGACCGCGCTCATCGGCCTCGTCCTGGCCGACTCCGTCGCCCATGGCGAGGTGGGGGAGCGGCTGGCCGACGTCCCTGGCGTGGAGGACTGCTGGTTCATCGCCGGCGACGAGGCCTACATGGTCAAGGTGCGGGTGCCCGACGTGGAGAGCCTCGAACGGCTGCTGGGGCGGTTGGTGGGCATCGAGGGCGTGGCGCGCACCCGGACCACGTTGGTCATCTCCACCCGGTTCGAAGGCCGCACCATCGACTTCCGCCAGGAGACGCACGAGCCCGCGGCTGGATCGGCCTGAGCTCGCCTCTGCAGCCCACAGTCGGCCGATTGCGGATCGTGCGTCGTGGGTACACGCTAGCAATAGGCTCCGAGCCGAGGAGGGTCCATGACAACCATGAAGAGCCCGCTGCCCGATGACTCTCTGGAAGTCACGGCGATGTGCTTGCACGACACTCTGGTCGATCTCGTCGACCTCGCTCTCGTCGCGAAACAGGCGCACTGGAACGTGACGGGCCCGCGGTTCCGCAACGTGCATTTCCAACTCGACGAGGTCGTGGCCACGGCGCGCGCGTACGCCGACACCATCGCCGAGCGTTCGGCGACCATCGGTGTGCCCGCCGATGCGCGGGCGACGACCATCGCCAAGGAGACCCGGGTCACTCCGGTCGATGCCGGGTGGGTGCGCGATGACGATGTCGTGGCGACGTTCGTCCGGATCTATGCGGAGATGATCGAGCGGCTGCGTCAGCGGGCCGCCGACGTCGAGAAGCCCGACCCTGTCACCAACGACATCCTGCTCGACCTCCTGCAGGACCTGGAGAAGCAGTACTGGATGTGGCAGGCCCAGACCGTCTGATTCGCACCGCCTCTCGTGCGCCATAATGTCGGGGCTTCAGACGGTCCCCGGCTCGAAAGGCGGCACGAGTCTTGCCTACCCGAACCCATCTGGTCACCATCGACGATGTACGTCGGGCCGCCACGAGGATCACGGGGAAGGTGCTGCGCACACCGTTGCTGTCGGCTCCGTGGGCCGGCGGCCTGGCGTTGAAGCCCGAAAGCCTGCAGCCCACCGGATCGTTCAAGGTGCGCGGTGCGCTCAACGCCGTCGCCGCCCTCGATCCGCAGGAGCGCGCGCGTGGCGTGGTCACGCATTCCAGTGGGAACCACGCCCAGGCGCTGGCGTGGGCGGCCCAGGCCTACGGGGCTGCCGCGACGGTGGTGATGCCTGAGTCCGCTGCACCGGTGAAGGTCGCGGCGACCAAGGCACTCGGCGCACACGTGGTCATGGTTCCGCCGGCGCAGCGCGACAGCACCGTACACAAGCTCCGGGACGAGTCCGGGCTGGCGTTCATCTCGCCGTTCGATCATCGCGACGTGATCGCCGGCGCTGGGACCGTCGGGCTCGAGATCGCTGCGGACCATCTCGAGTTCGATACCGTGCTGGTCCCGGTGGGCGGGGGCGGACTGATCTCCGGGATCGGCGTGGCGATGAAGGCCTTGGCGCCTCACGTCCGTGTCGTGGCGGTCGAGCCGGAACTGGCGGCCGATTTGGCGGAGAGCATGGCCGCGGGAGAGCGGATCGCGTGGGACACCGCGCTGACCTACCGGACCATCGCCGACGGCGTGCGGCTGCCGGTGGTTGGCGAAGTGACGTGGCCGCACATCCAGGCCCACGTCGACGAAGTCGTCACCGTCCCCGACGACGCCATTCTCGAAGCGATGGCGCTGGTCACCGCGCGCAGTCGGGTCGTGGCCGAGCCCACCGGGGCGCTGGCCGCCGCGGCCTACCTCGCCGACCCGCAGCGCTACGGCAACGCCGTCGCCGTCGTCACCGGCGGCAACGCCGATCCCACCCTCCTCTCCCGTGTTCTGAATGATCATGTTCAGTAGGCAATTCCCTGCTGCACCACCCATGCAAGGGTGTTGATGCCGCAGTACGCCTCGTGGTGTCTCATCCCCCTGCGCCGGGCACACCCTCGAGACCGCCATCATCCGTGCCGGTCTCGAGCTCGAAGCCCTCGTCCAGCCAACCGGTGACACCGCCGATCATCTTCTTGACCGGCCGGCCGAGGTGCGCGAGCCGAAGCGCCGCCTTGTCCGCGCCGTTGCAGTGCGGTCCGGCGCAGTAGACGACGAACACGGTGTCGTCGGGATAGCGGCTGAGGTTACGTTCGACGATCCGGCCGTGGGGCAGGTTCACTGCACCGGGCAGGTGACCGGCAGCGAACAGCTCGGGACTCCGGACGTCCAGCAGGACGAAGTCGACCGCTGCGCGCCTCGTGGCGTCGTTGACGTCGAAGCAGTCGGTCTCGAACATCGACAGCGTCGAGAAGTGCGCCACCGCCGCTTGGGGTGGTCCTGGAGGCGTGGACGTGACGGCGGAACGGTCGGTCTGGCGAAGATTCGGCATAGCGGCGACGCTACGGCGCTACCGAGCACCGATTGAAGGTCGAACTCACGGCGAAGACAGCCACCGAACCGTGGTATCGCCGCTAGCATCGCGGCATGACCGGGCAATCGCCGATATCACTCGATGCGCTCGACTGGCGCATTCTCGAGCACCTTCAACACGACGCGCGGCTACCGGTCGCGGAATTGGCTCGCCGGGTGGGCCTCGGTTCGACGGCCACGGCCGACCGGCTGCGTCGCTTGGTCGACGGTGGTGTGATCGTCGGATTCCGCGCCGAACTCGACCTTGAACGCGTCGGCTACCCGATTCTCGCCCTCGTTCGACTGCGCTACCCCACGGGCAACTACCGGCCGTTGCGTGCGGAACTGAAGAACACCCGGGAGCTCCTCGAATGCCACCACGTCACCGGGGACGACTGCTTCGTCCTCAAAGTCGCGGCCCGGTCGATGCGGCATCTCGAGGAGCTCACCGGGCGGCTGGCCACCTTGGGCGGCGTGACGACGTCGGTCGTGTACTCCTCTTTGCTGACCTCACGCGTGCTGACCGGAGTTGACGCTCCGACCACCGAGCGGCTCAGCTCAGCGCGGGGATGACCTGCTTTTGGAACATCTCGACGCGGTCGAGGGTGTACGCGGCCTCGGGGAAGTAGCAGATGGCATAGGTCATGCCGGCCTCGTACAGCGCCTTCAGCTGCTCGGTGATCTGTTCCGGCGTGCCGACGGTGGGGCTGTTCCGGTAGGCGCGCATGCTGCGCTCGGCCGCCTCCTGGCTCTGCACCCGCAGGTAGGAGTCTTCGATCTGGCGCAGCTGATCTTCGACCTCGCCCTCGGTCTCGCCGATCACCACGTTGTAGTCAGCCGAGCGGGTGATCGAATCGAAGTCGGTGCCGACCTCGCGGCAATGCTGCTCGAGGATGGACGACTTGTGCCGGAAGCCGTCGAGCGTCCCGGCGAAGTTGGTGAACCTGGCGTACTTGGCGGCGATGCGCAGCGTGACCTTCTCGCCGCCACCGGCGATCCACAACGGGATACCGCCGTCCTGGAGCGGCAACGGCCGGCAGATGGCGCCGTCGACCTGGTAGTACTTGCCGTCGAGCGTCGCGTTACCCGTGCTCCACAGTTGCCGCATGATCTGCACGCCCTCGTCGAGCATCCCGAGGCGTTCACCGGCGCGCGGGAACCCGTAGCCGTAGGCGCGCCACTCGTGTTCGTACCAGCCGCCGCCGATGCCCATCTCGACCCGGCCGCCGGAGATGATGTCGGTGGTCGCAGCCACTTTCGCCAAGTACGCCGGGTTGCGGTAGCCCATGCAGGTGCACATCTGGCCGAGCCGCACCCGGCTGGTGACGGCAGCGAACGCTGCCATCAAGGACCAGGCCTCGTGGGTGGCCTCGTCGGTGGGCACCGGAACGGTGTGGAAGTGGTCATAGACCCAGATGGACTCGAACGGGCCGACGTCGGCCGCCTGGGCAAGATTGCGCATCACGGCCCACTGGTCCGCCGCCGGGATACCGGCCAGGTCCAGTCGCCATCCCTGAGGTACAAAGATTCCGAATCGCATGCGGTAATCCTAAAGAAGAGGACAGGGTCGCGATGGCCGGCCGTGGCCGGGTGGCGCTAGCAGCCTGCCCGGTTGGGCTGCATACTGCCTGAACATGACGACCACATGCGGTACCAGGCGGACGAGCGGCGGAGGCACGAGATCGGGCGGCCATGCCCGCTGACCGTCATGTCGCCCTGGCCGCGGAGCTGACCTGCGCGCGGATCGGGGCGTTCGCACGGGACCTGCCCGGCCACGCGCCGCTTCCCGGCGGTGTGATCGTGCTGGCCGACCGCAGCGCAACGCTCGGGCAGGTCACCTTCGGCCACGCAGACCTAGGTCGCGGCGAGCCAATGCAGGCAGATCACCTGTTCCAGATCGGATCGATCAGCAAGGTCTTCACCGCGCTGCTGGCCGGCCAGCTTGCCGCCGAGTCCCGGCTGTCGCTGGACGAACCGGTCAGCCGGTTCCTGCCGTGGCTCGACCTTGGCGTCGGTGCCCGCCCGGCAACGCTGCGGAGCCTACTCAGCCACACCGCGGGCCTGGTGATTGGCTCGGATGCAGTGCCCGATGACCTCGCTCAGATCTGGCGGCTGCGTGAACTCGCGGTCGATCCGGGCCCGGCGCACTTTCACTACTCCAATCTCGGGTTTCAGATCGCGGGACTCGTGCTTGAGGCAGCCGCGGGCGAACCGCTCGGCCAGTTGGTCGCAGATCGGCTGCTTGCACCGATGGGCATGACCAGCTCGGCACCGGCGATAACCTTCGCTGACCGGCCGAGGTTCGCAACCGGATACATCGCTGCCCGTCAGGATCGGATCTGGCTACCCGGTGACCCGCTGGTTCCGGCCCCGTGGTTCGAACTGGCGGCGGCTGATGGCAACATCGCCGCTACCGGGCCGGACCTGGCTCGGCTGGCCATGCTGCTGCTCGACCACGGCCGGGTCGGCCAGCGCCAGGTCGTTGATGAGTCGGTGGTTGCGACCATGACAGCGTCGCTGGCCCCGGATGCCGGGACCGGGCCCGACCTGCCAGGGGTGCCTCCGCTAACCGCCACCAGGTACGGCCTGGGCATCGGCGTGGACACGATCGACGGTAACCTGTGCCTGACTCACGGCGGCGGCATGGTCGGCTACTCTACGTTCCTGCTGGCCGACACCTCGGCAGGGCTGGGCGTCGTGGTCCTTACCAACGCCGACGGCGGGAACGCACACGCCGAGCTGATCGCCCGAGCAGCGCACACCGACCTGCTGGCCAGGCTGGCCGGTGGCCCGGAGCCGGCGCTCCCGTCGGGCGACCCGGTCGTGCGATTGCGTGAGATGGCGCAGGCCAGCCCACTTCCGCTGGGTCGGTTCGTGGCACCTTACCTGCCCGGCAGACCGACCCGGATCGCGGTCCTCGGCGGTCCTGGCGGCACGGTGGTGGTGTCCTGCCGCGAGCGGGAAGGCCGCCTATTCCGCCTGCTGACCGGCACTTACGCCACGGACCATCCGGATCTGCGCAGCTTCGCGCTGACCCCGGCCGTGCAGGCCGGACAGCCACTCTGGACCTGGGGGCCAGTCGTATACCGCGAGGATGGCGGTGATGGTGCCAGCCAGGATCCCGGCGGGGCCGCCAGCCAGTTCGCGGCTGAACGGCAGGTACCGGAGTTGTGGACTGCGCTGGAAGGTCACTACCGGTGCTATTCGCCCTGGTATCCGGAATTCCGGGTGTTCGTCCGTGCGGGCGCGCTCTGGCTGGCGGCACCTGGCGGTGTAGAGGCGCCGGGTGCGGAGGAGCCACTGATCGAGGTGACGCCGGGGGTGTTCCGGATAGGCGCGGAGGACTGGCTGCCCGAGCGGCTGACGGCCGGTCCGCTGGTTGATGGCCGGGTGATCAGCGTGAATCGGGACGGCTGCGAGTACTCCCGGTCCTTCACGCCCTGACCGGACCTGCCGAGTCGCCCCTCATGATGCCGGGCACCGCTGGTCGGAGAGGCGCGCGAGTGTCCGCACCCTAGCGGATACTGCGCGCATGACGAGATTTGTGGACCAGGACCTAACCGACGCCGAATTCCGTGAGTGTGACCTGACTCGCGCGCGTCTGATCGGGGTGGTGATGCAGGACGCCGTCATCGACGGACTGGTGGGCAACCTGATGGTCAACGGAGTAGAGGTGACGTCGTACGTCGAGGCCGAACTCGACCGGCGGTATCCAGCGCGGCGGCTGATCGGCTCCGCCGATCCGGCCGAACTGCTGCGGGGCTTCCGGCAGCTTCGGGCCGACTGGGCCGCCACGCTCGGCCGGCCCAATGGCCTGCCCGAAGGTTCCGAGCATCAGCGCGTCGGCGGCGAGTGGTCGGCAGTGGAGACGCTGCGCCATCTGGTGTTCGTGCACGACTCGTGGTTCCGTCGCTGCTGCCTGGGATCGACCGCGCTGTTCACGGCGATCGGACTGGCGAGCGAGGCCGTCCCTGATCAGGAAGCGCAGGGCCTGGATCGGGCGGCAGCCCCAAGCCTGCACGAGGTGCTGGCGGTGCGCGACGCGCAGGGTGCCGAGCTAGAACGCTGGCTGTCGGCCGTGACACCCGATGAACTCTCAGCGCCCGCTCCCGTGCCGACTGGGCCAGGATGGCCGCCGTATGCCAAGGGGAAGTCGGTGCTCGAATGCGTCCACGTGGTATTGAATGAGGAATGGGCGCATCACGGCTTCTGCGTTCGCGACCTAGATCTACTCCGGCGCTGGACGCTGCACGGCCGCTGACCCGGTATCCGAACCCGGATCCGAGCCTGCACGGGTCCGTGGTGACACTCGACGATCTGTGCAGCCAGGACGCGGCACGGCTCATCGGACGGCTCGGCGACCTGTCCTCCCGGGAGGATCGCTTCGCGCTGACCGTCGCCTGACTTGCCCGCCACTGCGTGGCAAGCGCGCCGCGAGGCTGGTCCGCTTCGACCACGCCGTCCATGCCCTGGCCGCAGGCCAGCACCCGGCTGGGGTCGCGGCCGATCGCGGCTACGCCGATCAGTCCCACCTGCACCGGGACGTCCTGGCGTTCGCCGGGGTGACCCCGGTGGCCGTGGCCAGCGAACCGTTCCTCGCGGCCGACGTCATCGCCTGGGGATGGCCCAGGCCGGGCACTCCCGGCGCCGAACCGGTCCTGCCGCGGCCCGGCCGCCAGTGGCCGCTACGCGGAGCGGCCTCCGAAGATCCGGCTGAAGAAGCCGCCCCCGCGGGGCTCGCGCGGGTGGCCGGGGCAGCGCTTGGACGCGGGCACCCCGCGCATGACCTGCTGAACGTGCTGGCCGCATCCGGCCCATGTGGTCTTCCCGCAGGTCCGGCACTTGACGGCATGACACATGAGAGAACTCCTTCTCGTGGTTGACCAACGCGAGTGTATACCCGTTGGGGTATTTGTTCGTGTCGGCCGAGTGCGGCCACGTGCCATGCCGAGGTCCGGTGACTGGCCCGCTTTCGCTACCCGCCCTGACAGCGGGCGGCGCGGTAGCCTGGCTCACCGATAGCACGCGGCTGGCAGGAGAACCGGATGCCGATCACCCCGAGAGAGCGGCTGGCGCGGGTGCTCGCGGGGTCACGCCCGCCCGCCGCCTTCAGCGCCCAGCTGTCACTTCCCGCGAGGAACATCGGGCTGACGGTGGCGGGTGCGGGACCGATCAGCCTCCCCGTCCTCGCGGCGCAGGCCAAGAAAATGATCGCCAGCGCGCGGCCGGCCCGGTTCGGCCGGGGCGAGCAGACGCTGATGGACCTGAGCGTGCGCGACACCTGGGAGATCACGCCGGACCAGGTGACGCTGACCGGGCTGGACTGGGACGCGATCCTGGCCGAGATGCATGACGAGCTTGGCCTGCCGGCCGGAGCGCGACTGCGGGCCGAGCCGCACGCGCTGCTGGTGTACGGCAAGGGGCAGTTCTTCCTGCCGCATCAGGACTCTGAGCAGGACGACGCGATGGTCGGCACGCTCGTGGTGTCGCTGCCGTCGTCGCACACCGGCGGGGAACTCGTCGTTAGGCACAATACCGAGAGCGCGGTGTACCGGGGGTCCGCGACCGAGGTGACGATGACCGCCTTCTACGCCGACTGCCGCCATGAGGTCAAGCCGGTGCGCTCCGGTTACCGGGTCACCTACACCTTCAACCTGCTGCTGGCCGACGCCTCCGCCGGCGAGGCACCGGCCGGCCCGTCGGAGCTGGCCGCGAGGTACCTTGCCGAGCACTTCACTACCAGGGTCTCCCGGTGGGACGGCGATGACCAGGAGCCGCCAAGCCGGCTCGTCTACCTGCTGGACCATGAGTACACCCAGCGCGGGCTGAGCTGGGAGCGGCTCAAGGGGGCCGACGCCGAGCGGGCCTCGCTCCTGCTGGCCGCCGCGCAGGACGCGGACTGCGAGGCGGTGCTCGCCCTCTGTGAGATCAACGAGACCTGGGACGCCGAGCCGGAACGCCGCGGCCGTGCCGCGGAACCTGCCCACCGGATCAACTCTGAGCTGACCCTGAACTGGTGGACCGCGGCGCCCGGCGGCGCGCCGATCTCCCTCTACGTGCCGGATGAGCAGGTGTGCGCGTCGACGCCGTCGGCGGCCCTGAAGCCCTACGACTCCGAGTACACGGGCTACATGGGGAACTACGGCAACACGATCGACCGCTGGTACCGGCGGGCAGCGATCATCGTGTGGCCGAGAACGCACGCATTCGCGGCTCGGGCGGAGGCGTCGCCGTCGTGGGCGCTGGCCGAGCTCAGCGGCCGCCTGGACGCTGGCGAACTGGCGAGTGCCCGGGCCGACGCCCAGTCCGTCGCGCCATTCTGGAATGCGCCCGAGCCCGGTCTGCTCGCGCCCGCCCTGAACGTCGCCGCGGGACTCGCGGATCCCGACATCGCGCTCATGCTGCTGCGGCCGTTCCCGGTCGAGTGGGTCAACCCGGTGCACGCGGATGGGCTGGCGGCGCTTGTCACGCGGTACGACGAGACGTGGCACCGCAGCCTCCTGGATGCGTGGTTCAGCTCACGGGTCAGGTGGCACACCACCGGACAGCCAGACCGCGCGAACTGGGTCAGCGCCCTGCCCGGGCTCACCGCGGCGCTGCGGGACGCCGGAGCGGAGGCCACCGCCGGGCGGCTGCTCGCTGCGTCGTGGCGCTGGCTGGCTGGTGACATCCGGCTCTGGCTCAACCAGCCCGCACCGGCCGAACGACGTAAGCGCCTCGCCGACCTGGGCAGGCCACTGGCCGGCCTGCTTGCGGCCGCGGACGGCACGCCGCTGGCCGACGAGATCGCGGCCGTGCTGCGGGCGCACGACGATGACGTGCTCGCCTGCCTGCTGCCGATGCTCCGGGCGGCCGGCACCGGACCGAGCGCGGCGCTCGCGGCGCTGGCCCGGGACTGCGAGCGCCGGCTCGTCGCGATCACCGGGCGCCCGGCGCGTCCCGCCGACGACTGGTCGGTCCCCTGGCCCGGAGGCTGCGGCTGCGACCTGTGCGGCACGCTCGGCGGATTCCTCGCCGACCGCGGGGAACGCACACTGGAGTGGCCGCTCGCCGAGGCCCGCCGCAAGCACGTCGCCGACCAGATCAGGGCCGGCGAACTGCCGGTAAGCCATCAGGTCTGGAAGTTCGGCAGCCCGTACACGCTGGTGCTGACCAAGACCGATGAACTGTTCCGCCGCGAGGCCAGGGCACGCAAGGAA
>NZ_DAHVSH010000142.1:0-7324 GCF_027324685.1 Haloactinopolyspora sp. | reverse complement strand
CTGCGTGCCCGAACCCTCGACGGGCGATGCAAACGCTGCGGCAACCCCGACGTGGGCCGCGTCGGCAACTGCTCGCAGAACTGCCGCATCGCCGACATCCGCGACCTGTAACCAACCCGACCAACCGACTGAGGCCTCTTGAGGGGGGTGATGAAACGTGAGTTTGCGTGCCCTACCCGATGACGCGACGTTGCGTGAGGTCGCCGCCAGTGAGGGGGTGTGCGTGCGCCCGGTGCTGCAACGCGTCACCGACACCCTCACCGGGGACGTGCGCACGCTGGTGATCCCATGCGGGGCCACACTGGCCTCGGTGTGCCCGTCGTGTGCGGACCGGGCACGCAAACTCCGCATCCAGCAATGCCGCGAAGGCTGGCACCTGGCCGAAGACCCACCCAATCCCACCACCGACGAAGACGCGGACGACCGCGACGACGAAGACGACGACGGTCAGGAGGACGAACAGGACGAAGAACCGGTGCGCCGGGTGCGCTCGACCCGTCGTCGCCAGGACGCGCCGGACCTGCCCCGCCTACCGGTGTCCGATCGCACGACGGGCCGGGTGTTCGAAACCAGCGACGGGAAGACCTATCGCCCGTCGATGTTCCTCACCCTCACCCTGCCGTCGTATGGGCGGGTCACGAGCGAGGGGGTGCCGGTCGATCCGGGCTCGTATGACTACCGGCGCGCGGCGCTGGATGCGATGCACTTCCCGAAACTCATCGACCGGTTCTGGCAGAACCTGCGCCGCGCCACCGGCTACTCGGTGCAGTACTTCGCCACCGTCGAACCCCAACGCCGCCTCGCCCCGCACCTACACGCCGCCATCAGGGGAGCGATACCGCGTGCTCTGCTGCGCCAAGTGGTGGCGGCGACGTATCACCAGGTCTGGTGGCCCGACATCACCGAACCCGTCTACAGCCTGAACCGGCTCCCAGCCTGGGACGAGGTGAACGAGTGCTACCGCGACCCCGACACCGGCCACGCCCTACCCACCTGGGACGAATCCCTCGACGCCATCGACCACGATCCCGATGCGGTGCCGGCGCATGTCATCCGGGCCGGAACCCAGGTCGACATCCAGGGCGTGATCGCCGGGACACCACAGGCTGACCGGGTCATCGGCTACCTCACGAAGTACCTCACCAAGAACATCACCGACCCCCTCCACACCGCCGACGACGCGGAGGGTGAGTATGTGCCGTCTGCGGCTCGTGCAGCGCATATTGATCGTCTCGCTGCCGAGGTGAAGTGGCTGCCCTGCTCTGAGCGGTGCGCGAACTGGCTGCTCTACGGCATCCAGCCGAACAACCCCCGCCCGGGGCTGGAACCAGGCCGGTGCCGGTCGAAAGCCCACCACCGCGACCACCTCGGCCTCGGCGGACGCCGCGTCCTCGTCAGTCGGCGGTGGACCGGCAAGACACTCACCGAGCACCGGGCCGACCGTGCCGCCGTCGTCCGCGCCGTCCTCGAATCCGCCGGGATCGAGATGGACGACCACGACGAATATTCGGCAACCACCCTGCGCCCGGACGGGCAACCGCGGTTCATCTGGAACACCATCCGCCCCGGCGACACCGACGGGCCTTCATATGCCCGACTCATCGGCCACGCCATCGCCCAGAAACACCGATGGCGCACCCAATACCGACACGCCCAAACCCGCGCCGGACCCGACACCCCAAATCTTTCGGCAACCACAACAGCAGCATGACCAGGAAGGACATGACGACGATGGAACCGCTCCTTATGCGAGTGCCGGAGGCAGCTCAGTACCTGAGTCTGAGCCGAGCGAAGGTGTACGAGTTGATCAAGTCGGGGGTATTGCCCTCGGTGCGCATCGACGGTGCTCGGCGACTTCGGCCCGCTGATCTGAGGGCCTACGTCGAGTCGCTGCGCGAGGTTGCCTGATGCCGCCGTTGCGAGACGGAGTTGTCAAACGGGGGTCGACCTGGTCATACGTGATCCGGGTGACTGACCCTCGTACCGGTCTGAGTAAACCGAAATGGGTAGGCGGCTTCGCCACCGAAGATGAGGCCAAGGCTGCCCGTGATGAAGCTAGGGTTGCTGCGCGTCGTGGCCAATACGTCGAGCGCAACCGGATGACCGTGGGTGGGTATCTGGCGCTGTGGATCGACGGCCACGCCGTAGAGATCAAGCCGAAGACGCTGGCTGGCTACCGCGACCTCATCAATCGCTACGTGCTGCCTCACATCGGAAACACGCGGATTCAAGCGGTCAAACCGTCGACCCTGTCCAAGCTCTACCGTGACTTGCTCGCGAGCGGTGGCGTGAACGGTCGGCCTCTATCGGTCAGGACAGTCGACCAGGTGCACGCGATCCTCAGGAAGGCGTTTAACGACGCCGTGCGCGTTGACGAGGTGCTCGCCGTCAACCCCGTTGAACGGGCCAAACGACCCCGACGTGAGCGGTCAGCGGTGCGGGAGGTGTGGAGCGCTGACCAACTGCGCCGCTTCTTGGCGTATGCGTCGCGTCATCGGCTCCATCCGTTCTTCCACGTCGCTGCGTACACAGGTGCTCGTCGGGGTGAGCTGCTGAACCTGCGTTGGTCCGATGTCGACTTCGAGCGTGGTGAAGTGACGATTCGAGGGTCGGCGTCGGTGATCGGCGGTGACTGGGTCGAAGGTTCGACGAAGGGTGGATACGCCCGGGTGGTGAGCATCGACAGCGGAACGGTCGACGTACTCAAGGCGCTGCGGGCGCGGCAGAACGAAGAACGCCTCGTTGCTGGTCAGGCGTGGTCAGGCGAGGAACACGTGTTCACGCGGGGCCTCGGTCAGCCGGTCCATCCCGACACCGTGTCGCAGCTCATGCCTCGGCTCGTCAAGGCGCACAACAAGGATGTACGTGAGTCGGACCAGCTACCGCCCGCGCGGTTGCACGACCTGCGTCACGTCCATGCGACGACGCTGCTTCTCGCTGGTGTCCCGGTTCACGTCGTCGCCGAGCGCCTGGGTCATGCGGACCCGTCGATCACACTGCGGGTCTACGCGCACGTCATCCGCCAGCGCACCGCCGCCGTCGCTGACATCTTCGCCCGCGAAATCGACACGGCAGGGAGCGAAGAACGGGCCGACGATGACGAAGATCCGCCAGCGCTCGCACTGGCGCCGCGTTAGCAAAGGCGTTAGCACGGTGGCGGTGTCGACATGCGAAAGCCCCAGGCTGGTAAGCGGCTGGCCTGGGGCTTTGTGGTGCGCGCCCGAAGGGATTCGAACCCCTAACCTTCTGATCCGTAGTCAGATGCTCTATCCGTTGAGCTACGGGCGCACGGCCCACGCAGGTGGACCGGTGACCGAGTGTACCGGTCGGCGCAGCCAGACCGAAATCGGAACTCGCTGACGCCCCGCACCGGCCCGACCGTCCCCGGTCGTTGTCAGGACCGGACCGTATCGTCGTTGCTGTCCCGCTCGTCCGAACCCCCACGACTCACGAAGGACACGCGCATGACGACCCAGCCGGGCACCTTGACGATCACCAACGCTGTCATCTTCGACGGCGTGTCGGCTGACCTCGCCGAGGGCAACATCCACGTGGTCGACGGTGTCGTCGCCGACATCGGCCCTGGAAACACGGACGCGGCGACGCTGATCGATGCTCGCGGCGGCACCGTCATCCCTGGTCTGATCGATGCGCACTGTCACGCCTACGGCATCGGGCTGAACATGGTCGACATCGAGACCGCGCCCACGAGCTACGTCGCGCTCGCCGGGGCCCGCAGACTCGAGTCCGCGCTGCGGCGAGGGTTCACGACGGTACGTGACGTCGCGGGCGGCGACCCGGGGCTGGCGAGGGCGATCAGCGAAGGCTTGATCCGCGCGCCTCGGTACTTCTACACCGGGCCGGCGTTGTCCCAGACCGGCGGGCACGGCGATCCACGTCCTGGCGATCACGACCTGTGCGTGTGCTCAACTCACATGACCGAGGTCGTCGACGGCGTCGATGCGGTTCGCCAAGCGGTGCGCGACCGGTTCCGGCGTGGCGCACATGCCATCAAGATCATGACGTCGGGCGGCGTGGTGTCGCTGACCGACCCGATCCGCGTGCCGCAGTACAGCCCCGACGAAGTTCGTGCCATCACCGATGAGGCTGCCCGCCGTGGGTCGTACGTCGTGGCGCACGCCTATTCGCCGGAGGCCATCGAACACTCCGTCGCCCATGGGGTGCGCTCGATCGAGCACGGCAATCTGCTCGACGAGGCGACCGCGCGGCTGATGGCCGACCATGACGCCTTCCTCGTGCCGACGCTCGCGACGTATGACGCGATGAACCGGCGCGCGGACGAGGTCGGCATGAACGCCGTCTCCGTGGCGAAGAACAACGAGGTGCTCGACTCCGGGCGTCGAGCGGTCGAGATCGCTCGGGCGGCCGGCGTACGCGTGGGCTTCGGCACCGACCTCATGGGCATCTTGGAAGACGAGCAACTCGAGGGTGTGCGGCTGCAGGTGGAGGTGGACGGCGTACTCGATGCGCTGCGTTCGGCCACGTCGGTCAACGCCGACCTGCTCGGCCGTCCCGACCTCGGGCGGATCGCCGTGGGGGCCGCAGCAGACTTCGTGGTCCTGAGCGCAAACCCGTTCGAGGACGCCACCGTGCTGTGGTCGCAGAAGGCTCGACGTGCGGTCATCCGAGACGGCCAGCCGATCTAAAACTGGTCCGTACCACCAGGTGAATGTGGTCCGGGCAGGTACGTACCACCAGCCGGTTTGTAACGTTTTTACTGGCAAAATGTGGTCCTGCTCACCCTTCTCGCGGTTCCACACGCTGAGACCGGCCCTTAGCGTTCGAGGTACTCCCGCGGAAACGTGCCCGCCTCCGAATGGCCTGAGGACGGGTGGTCGCCGCATACCTTCGTTCGGGGCGTCGACCCGAACGGCAGATCGCAAAGAGGGTGACCAGCTACATGACGACGTTCGCCGACCCAGGAACCGCCCACGGACTCGACGACGCCCCCACCTCTCACCGACGGTTGCTCACCTGGGTGCGTGAGACCGCCGAGTTGACCCAGCCCGACCGAATCCACTGGTGCGACGGCTCGGACGACGAGTGGCAGGCTCTGACCAGTGAGCTCGTCGAAGCCGGCACGCTGGTCCGGCTGAACCCCGAACACAAGCCGAATTCGTTCTGGGCGCGGACCGATCCAACCGACGTGGCCCGGGTCGAAGAGCGCACCTTCATCTGTTCTGTTGACGAGGCCGACGCCGGACCGACGAACAACTGGCGCGACCCCGCCGAGATGAAGGCCGAGATGACCGAGCTGTACCGCGGCTCGATGCGTGGCCGGACGATGTACGTCGTCCCGTTCTGCATGGGCCCGGTGAACGCGGCGAACCCGATGTTCGGTGTCGAGATCACAGACTCGGCGTACGTGGCCATCTCCATGCGCGTCATGGCCCGGATGGGCGCGCACGTGTTGGAGGCGATGGGCGACGACGCCGACTTCGTGCCCTGTCTGCATTCGGTCGGCGCCCCGCTGGAGCCGGGCGCTGCTGACGTCGCGTGGCCGTGCAACGAGACGAAGTACATCACCCACTTCCCCGAAGAGCGGATGATCTGGTCGTACGGCTCGGGCTACGGCGGCAACTCGTTGCTGGGCAAGAAGTGCTACTCGCTGCGCATCGCCAGCGCCATGGCCCGCGACGAGGGCTGGCTGGCCGAGCACATGCTCATCTTGAAGCTGACCGCGCCGAACGGGAACGTGCACTACGTCGCCGCGGCTTTCCCGTCGGCGTGCGGCAAGACCAACCTCGCCATGCTCGAGCCGACGATTCCCGGCTGGAAGGTCGAGACGCTCGGCGACGACATCGCCTGGATGCGTTTCGGCGAGGACGGCCGCCTGTACGCGCTCAACCCCGAGTACGGCCTGTTCGGCGTCGCCCCCGGAACCGGTTGGAAGACGAACCCGAACGCCATGCGGACCATCGAGCGCGGCAACAGCGTGTTCACCAACGTCGCGCTGACCGATGACGGCGACGTGTGGTGGGAAGGCATGACCGAGGAGCCGCCGGCGCACGTCACCGACTGGAAGGGTCGCGACTGGACGCCGCATTCCGACGAGCCCGCCGCGCACCCGAACTCGCGATTCTGCACCCCGATCACCCAGTGCCCCATCATCGCGCCCGAGTACGAGGACCCCAGGGGCGTGCCGATCTCGGCGATCCTGTTCGGCGGACGCCGCGCCACGACCATTCCGCTGGTCACCGAGTCGCGCGACTGGACGCACGGGGTGTTCATGGGTGCCACGTTGTCGTCGGAGACGACGGCGGCGGCCGCGGGGAAGGTCGGCGTGGTGCGCCGCGACCCGATGGCGATGCTGCCATTCATCGGCTACAACGCCGGCGACTACTTCGGGCACTGGATCGGTCTCGGCAAGGACGCCGATGCCGAGAAGCTGCCGAAGATCTTCTACGTCAACTGGTTCCGCCGGGACGACAACGGCAAGTTCGTGTGGCCTGGCTTCGGTGAGAACAGCCGCGTGCTGAAGTGGGTCATCGAGCGTCTCGAGGGCACCGCCGCCGCGACGGAGACTCCGATCGGGCACGTGCCCACCGTGGACTCCCTGGACGTCGAGGGCCTCGACCTGACGCAGGAGCAGCTGGAGGCGTGCTTGCGCGTCGACCCGGGCGAGTGGCGTGCCGAGGTGCCCGGTATCGAGGAGTGGTTCGCCAAGTTCGGCGACCACCTGCCGACGCTGCTGCGTGCCGAGCTCGACGGTCTGCGCGCGCGGCTGGGGATGGTGTGACGCGCGGGGCGCTCGCTGCGCCCGTTGAGGAGATGTAGACCGAGGTCGTCACGTCACGACACGTGCCGGTCGACTGACGGTCGACATGGTATGGCCCGCCCGGGGGAGGCGGGCCATGCCATGTCTGAGCGACGAGCTGACGAACGTTCGGCCTTGCCGGCAGGTGGTGCGAGCCGATGGGTGGGCCGCGGTATGACAAGGCCTCGGTATGGTGCCCATCGTGGACGGCGCGGACGAACCGGAGCGTCGCGGTCCGTGGCGGTATCTTTGGTGGCTGGTCGTCCGGCAACGAGGTCGCGCGGCGACCGGAGCGTTGTTCGGCAGCGTCGGCATGGTGGGTCTGGCGTTGCCGCCGTACGTGTTGTCCCGCGCCATCGACGACGGCTTGGCGGCCGAAGACACCGCCCGCACGGTGGCCTGGTCGGCGGTGCTGCTGGTCGTCGGCGTGTTCAACGCCTGGGTCGGCATCATGCGCCACCGGACGATGACCAAGGTCCGGATGGATGCCACGTTCCGCACGATCCGGGCCGTCGTCTGGCAGGCGATGCGCCTCGGAGTTTCCCT